>CALNFG010000181.1 GCA_939792625.1 uncultured Prevotella sp. | reverse complement strand
TCTCCACCGTGTCCTGCAGTTCGACCAAGGCATCGTCATAGTCGCGGTTGCCGTAAACGCACACCACAACGGCGGGAGTGCCGCTGCCACTGAACATGTTCAGAGCGTCGACAACCCGTGCGGGGACGCGCCCTGCATAAACCGGCGCACCGGCAATGAGCAGGTCACCGTCGCCACAGAGCGACACTTCACTGTCGGGAAGCCCGCACGTCACGTCATGCTCGACTACATTTCCGCCGATAATCCGCGCCATCTCACGCACCACTTTACGTGTGGTGTACGTGGCACTGAAGTAAACCAGATGAATGTCTGATATTTTCATAAATCCCAGTCTTTACTTTATAAGCTCTTAAAATCTTATTCGCCATGCAAAAATAAAAATAAAATCGCAGTACAGACAACCGCCGGCCATAAATCTGTAAAATGTTTACCAACATAGAAGATGCAGGTAGCGGCAATGACGGCAATTATGAGTAACTTTGCAGCCGGTAAACAAATAAAAGCGTAAAGACATGACACTGCAAGACTTTTTAGACTACGTAAAGACCGGACAACCGCTCGACACACCTGAAATATACCGCTTCTTGGACGACATGAGCGAAGAGGCGCGCCGCGTGACGTTCAGACTCAATTCGGCATATCATGACCAGAAGGAAATCAGAACATTGCTTTGCGAGCTGTTCGGCCATTCCGTAAGCGAGACTTTAAAGATGTTTCCGCCATTCTATACCGACTTCGGCAAGAACATACACATCGGCGACGGAGTGTTCATAAACGCCTGCTGCAACTTTCAGGACCACGGAGGCATCTACATAGGCGACCGCTGTCAGATTGGACACAACGTGGTTTTCGCCACCCTCAACCACGGCATCAGACCGGAGGAGCGCAGATCCATGACGCCCGCTCCCATCATACTGGGCAGAAACGTATGGGTAGGCTCTAACTCGACCATACTTCAGGGCGTCACCATCGGCGACAACGCTGTTATCGCCGCGGGAGCCGTTGTGACCAAAGACGTGCCCGCCGACACGGTAGCCGGTGGTGTGCCGGCACGCATCATCAAGAAGATTGAATAATAAGTTTTAAAAAAATCAAGAGCAGTAGTTAAAGCAGTCGGATGAGTCAACTGCTTTAACTGCTTCATTTTAGTCACCCGGCGGATTTATGTACACGCCCTTAGGCAAGTCAAGTTTACCTACAACGGCCTCCGCCTGCTTAATCCATTCATTGAGCGTATCATTCTTTTCCGCCATCACCGCCAGACTGAGGAACGAGCGGTAATAGTTCTTTTCCTCCTTATGGTTGCCCGCCAGACCATAAGCCTGTGCTATGTTGAATATCGTGGCAAGGCTGTAATTGTTATGCTTCAGTGCATCTTTCCAAGAGTAAATGGCGTTCCAGTATGACTCCATCTTGTAATAAGCCTCGCCCTCAGCCCTCTTTATGGCATAAACCGTCTGTCCGTCGGGCTGCAACCGCTGGTAAGCAATGTTGAGAAATGCCACCGCTTCCATCAGACTGTCAAGCTCCAGACACGACACACCGAGACGATACAGGCTGCCTACATTCTTCATTCCGCTCTTCTGCACTGCGTAGAGGAAACACATACGGGCATCGGCGTAAAGACTGTCCTGCATGTAACTCATGCCGAGAGAATAGACCGTGTTGAACGTAGAGTCGCCAAGCGCCAGCAGACGGCGGTAAGCGCTGATGGCATCATCAAAGTTTTCAAGCAGAAACTGTGAGTCGGCATACTGCCGTAGTACAGGAATACAGGTGGAATCGGTTTCGAGATAGCGTGCCGTCAGCATGCGTGCGTTGGACGGCGAATAAACCGAATCGGTGTTGTATATCGCTGCCACGGCCGCCGTTATTTCCGCGTCGAGCGGACACCGCCTGATGATGGCGTTGCCCCAGCTTATCTGCCGGTCGCGATTGTCAAGTGCCTTATAGCTGAAAAACATCTCGCGCAGGCGCTTCAGGTTAAGACTGTCGCCACCGGGACCGGCTACAGGCAGCATCGTTTCAACGCAGCGGTTGTATTCTCCGCGCATGTAGTAACAGTCGGCAATCTTCCGGCGCACCTCGGCAGAGCTGTCAGCGGCCAGCGCCTCGTTGTAATACATCAGCGCATGAAACGTGTCGTGCATCTCCAGACAGCTGTCTCCAAGTGCTTCGGAGTCTACGCCGGGAGTGCCGGCGGCATACACCGTGACGGCCGAAAACAAGAATATCATCATCAGTTTCTTAATCATGGCAGTGTGTTTTTAGGTTGTTATACATCTGCAAATATAGTGATTATCCGAAAACCGGCAAATTTTTATGACTATAAATTATAGTTTTTAGTTATAAAATACAAGCATCTGTATTTCAAGAGCTTGTAAACAACGAAGCGTGGGCCTGTATTTCACATCATGAAAGACAGGCCCACGAATACATGCGGCAGAGCCGTCAGTTGAGCATGAGATTCATCTCGGCGTCCTCATCCTTGAATATAAAGCCGGCAAGCCCGGCTATGGTGAGCTTCACAGCCGAAGAGTCAGGCTCGTCGGTCTGGCGCACACGGCCGCCGTTTATCACGTAATAGGCATTGTTCATGGGAATGTCGCCGTCGTCATCCACACGTATTGTCATGCAGACATCGGGATGGACCGCGGCATAAAGTCGCAAAGCCTTCACCGCATTGACAACACGCAGCATGGCGGGGATGTCGGTTTGCTGCGGCTTATATGAGTCACCGGCCAGGCGGATGTCCTCACGTATGACGTCAAAACCGTCCTCATCGTGCAGCAACACGCAGCGGCGCGAACGCTGCACGGCGTCAAAGCCGGCGAAATCGACGGTACGCGGGTCGGCAGGCGGCGGTGTACATGTTATCACGCGGGCATATCCGCACTTGGCGTACCAGTCGTACAGCCACTCTTCGGCAGGTATCAGCGAGGCAAACACCACATCTTTATAATACAGACGGAAATGCGCCTGACGCATCAGATTGTTGCCGATGTCCTGCCTACGGTAGTCGGCCATCACCGACACTCCGCTGATATACGCGGTGTTAACTTCCCATCCGTGATAGAGCATGGGGTAAGGCAGTGTCTGCAGGGCGGCCACCACACGCCCGCCGAGCTGACAGCACACATTATACTCGCTCCTGTAAACGCGCGAGAAGTAAAGACTGACAAATTCGTCGGGGTCGTTGAATGTCTCACGCCATATCTGCATGGTCTCCTTGAGAATACGGTCCTGGTCCTCAAAGTCGGCCAAAGGATGTTTCTCCATTATGACATTCTTCTCAAGAAGGATGTCGGGGCGGTATGAGAGTTTGGCCCTACGCAGGCCCTCGTCGCCCATATCTTCCTCGCGGTTGATGTAATAATACTGCTCGGGGATATGCCTGGCAAACTCCTGATTGATGATGCTGAAAGCTCCCTCGTAACTTACGTCGGCTTTCTCAACGCATACATCGAAAGTATTCTGATTTATCGGGCAGCCGTAGGTGAAAGCCACCATGCGCCCGCCGACAAATATCGTGCCGCCGATAAGTCCCAGCTCGTTCCAACGGTTGAAAGCCCTCGTCATCGAGCGCAACTCTTCCGACAGTTCTTCATCGGGATTGTCGCAGCTGTCGTCCTTAGACGTCAGTCGCCACTGCCTCTCTATCTCAAGACACTGTGGTATCAGTTCGGGCGTCAGCTCGCGGTATTCGTAGTCGGGATAAAGGCTTTTGAACTTGTTGATGTGGTTGCGCTTGCTCTGCAGCTTTTTGCCCGACAGGTTTACAAGTTTGTCGCGGGTGTATATGTAGTCGCTGTAATCGCGGTCGGGCTTTATGTCGAACGTGTCTTTGAAGGTATCCTCAATGATGTCGCGCATGTAGTTGCAAACGCCGAGCATGAGGAACGGATGCCCCATGGCTATCGAGTCGTCGCGTATGGCACGGATAACATTCACCGAACATTCGTCGCACGGCTCCACCCTGAACGTCCCGTCACCAATGCGCCGCGGACGCGGCACGGGCATCATGTAGGCCAGATGGCGACCTGTATAGAAACGGAACACAAGATAGTCGTCGACAACGGCATACTGAGTGTTGTATAGAAATCTCCAGCTTATCAGATTAGCGAATGACAGGTCGCAGTTCTGCCGCTCGCCCCACAGAGTGAAACTCTGTATCAGGTCTTTGTCGTCAATGGTGACGTCCTTAAACTTTATCATAACGCTGTTGTGTGTGGTTTTCCGACAGCAAAAATAACAAAAAATATGAATATCAGCAAAGCTCACATTCATGATTTTTCAGAAGTCAGAGAAGTTGAACGAATTGCCACTCACGCCGGCAGTCTGAATCTGCAGCCATCAATCATACGCTGGACCGGTCAACCGGACATTTTACCGCAACACATTCAGCACATCCGGACAGCCCGGATAC
>CALNFG010000180.1 GCA_939792625.1 uncultured Prevotella sp. | reverse complement strand
GCAGGATTTTCATGACAAACCGGAAGGTAACCTTTTATCCTGTCAAAGCTTACCTTTGGCAAGCCGAAAGGTAAGCTTTTGCGCCCCGAAAGACAAGCTTTCAAAAAGACAGTGACATCCCAACACATTCAGAAAAATCAAAACAGTCTATGAGTTAAAAGCGTCATTTTATTTTGTCGTTATACCCAAATAGCTTAACTTTGCAACCCATTTATAATTATATAGGTAAAGATGTCATATTTGTTTTCATCAGAATCAGTATCTGAAGGCCATCCCGACAAGGTGGCCGACCAGATTTCAGACGCCATACTCGACCAGTTTCTCGCATACGACGACAAGGCACGCGTGGCCGTCGAGACACTCGTGACGACGGGTCAGGTGGTGATAGCCGGCGAGGTGCGCAGTTCGGAGTACATAGACCTGCAGACCATAGCGCGGCGCACGATAAAAAAGATAGGATACACGAAATCAGAATATCAGTTTGACGGCGACTCGTGCGGCATTCTCAACGCCATACACGAGCAGAGCGACGACATAAACCGCGGCGTGGACAACGGCACCGAGGACAACCAGGGAGCCGGCGACCAGGGCATGATGTTCGGCTACGCCTGCAACGAGACGGAGAACTACATGCCCGTAACGCTTGACCTGGCCCACCTCATAATGAAGACTCTGACCGACATACGCAAGGAGGGCAAGGTGATGACTTACCTGCGGCCCGACTCGAAGAGCCAGGTAACGGTGGAATACAGCGACGAGGGCGTGCCTCAAAGAATAACCACCATCGTGGTGTCGACACAGCACGACGAGTTTGACAACGACGACGAGCGCATGCTCGCGCGCATCAAGGAGGACGTAAAGCAGATTCTCATACCGCGCGTAAAGGAGCAGATACACTCGGAGAAGGTGCTGGCGCTCTTCAACGACGACATTGACTATATGGTAAACCCCACGGGCAAGTTTGTCATCGGCGGGCCCAACGGCGACACGGGACTGACCGGCCGCAAAATCATCGTTGACACTTACGGCGGCAAGGGTGCCCACGGCGGAGGCGCCTTCTCGGGCAAGGACTCGAGCAAGGTGGACCGCTCGGCGGCTTACATGGCGCGCCACATCGCCAAGAACATGGTTGCCGCGGGCGTGGCCGACGAGATGCTGGTGCAGATAGCCTACGCCATAGGCGAGGCCCGCCCCGTGAGCGTTTACGTAAACACTTACGGCAAGGGTCACACGGGCCTGTCGGACGGCGAAATAGCCGCACGCATAAGCACCATGTTCGACCTGCGCCCCAAAGCCATAGAACGCGAACTGAAGCTGCGCCAGCCGATGTATCTCGAAACGGCGGCTTACGGACACATGGGCCGCAAGAACGAAGTGGTAACCAAGACATTCACCAGCCGTTACCACGAGAAAAAGACCATCGACGTGGAACTGTTCACATGGGAGAAGCTTGACAAGACGGACAAAATACGCGAAGCTTTTTTCAGTAGTAAGGAATAAGGAGCAAAAGGGGCCGGGACAGGCAACATCCGACATTCAGGGAGCCTGACAAGCCCACGTGTCCTCCCCACCCTCTCACTTTCTCATCTTCATGTTTATGTATCAGGCAGACTCCACATCCACTGCTTCTGCGGCCGGGACCGCGGCCGCAGTCCGTACCGACACCGCGGCGGCGGAGCCGGTGCAGAGCGACGTGCCGCACCCTTACGAGATATTGAAGAGACTGCCGCCCGACGCGACCCCGGCGCAACAGGATTCGGCAATACAGGCCGCATTCCACATCGAGAACAAGCATCTCAGCACGCGCCCCGACACGCTCACCCTGCCGGGACAGGAAGAATGGGTGAGTCCGCGCGACGTCAGTCTGCCGCAGTACTACCGCGAGACGTTCTTCTCGAAAGACTCCCTGTTCTACTCAGAAACGGGAGGCAGCCGCTACGGAGTGGCCGGCGACCCCGTACCTTACACCATACACGGCGACAACACGCTGACGGCGCTGCTGCTGGGCAGCTTCGTCATAGCCATGCTGGCCCTGGCCAACACGCGCGGATTCATGCTGAGGCAGGCCAAGCACTTTCTGCGCGAGCCGCGCGAGAACTCCGCCGCCGACTCCGAGACAACGTCCGAGATACGCTCACAGTTCTTCTTCGTGCTGCAGACATGCCTGCTGCTGTCCATCGAATCGTTCCTGTACACACTCGAAAACATTGCCGACACATTCGTGCTGTCGTCCCAATATCAGCTCGTGGGCATCTTCTTCGGCATCTACGTGGCCTACTTCACGGTCAAGATGCTGGCTTACTGGTTTGTCAACAGCGTGTTTTTCGGCAGGAAAAAAAGCGTGCGCTGGCTCAAGTCTCTGCTCTTCGCCACATCAGCTGAAGGCATCGCGCTGTTCCCCGCCGTGCTGTTGCAGTCATATTTCGATCTCCCGGTGCAAAAAGCCGTTATTTACGTCGCTTTTGTCATAATTATGGTCAAAATCATGCTGCTATACAAAGGATTTGTCATGTTTTTCAGACAGAAAAACTTTTTTTTGCAGATAATTTTGTACTTTTGTGCCCTTGAAATAATGCCCTTGCTGTCACTGGGCGGGGTACTGGTAAAGGTAGTAGATTATTTGAAAATAAACTTTTAGGATATTGACAGATGGTAAGAAAGATTTTAGTGTCACAACCGAGACCAAGTAGTGACAAGTCACCGTATTTCGAGATGGAAAAAGAGTATGGCTTAGAATTAGTCTTCCGTCCGTTTATAAAAGTCGAGGGACTGTCGTCAAAAGAATTCCGCCAGCAGAAAGTCAGCATTCTCAACTATACGGCCGTGGTGTTCACATCAAGGCACGCGATAGACAACTATTTCAAGCTCGCCGCCGAGATGCGCCTTGAGATACCGGAGAACATGAAATACTTCTGCGTGACCGAGACAATAGCATTATACATCCAGAAATATGTCCAGTACCGCAAGCGCAAGGTGTTCTTCGGAAAGACGGGCAAGATAGACGACCTGCTGCCCACAATGGTGAAGCACAAGGGCGAGAAATACCTCGTGCCCATGAGCGACGTTCACGATGACACCGTGAAAAAGCTGCTCGACGCCAAAAAGCTCAACCACACCGAATGTGTGATGTACCGCACGGTGAGCAACGACTTCACCGAAGACGAGGTCAAGACCTTCGACTATGACATGTGCATATTTTTCAGTCCGTCGGGCATCAGCGCCTTCAAGAACACGTTCGGCGACACAAAGAACGGCGAAGTGATAGTAGGGACATTCGGTCCGGCAACGGCAAAGGCCGCCCACGACGCCGGACTGAAAGTAGCTCTCGAGGCGCCCACCATGCAACACCCGTCAATGACAAGCGCCCTGAAAGACTTTCTCGAGAAGAACAAGTAACACATAACATGTATGTCGCAACCCGGCACAATGACGTTAAGCAAGAAAGAGCGTCTGTGCGGACGCAAACTTACAGACAAGCTCTTTCACAGGGAAGGCAGCCGCTCGATGGCTGCGTTCCCTGTGCGTCTTGTATACCTCAGGATTGAGGCCGATGCAGACCGCCCGCCCGCACAGATGATGGTAAGCGTGCCGAAACGTTGCTTCAAGCGTGCCGTGAAGCGCAACAGGGTGAAGAGACAGGTGCGCGAGGCATACCGAAAGAACAAGCACATACTGTATGACGCCGTGAAAGAACATGAGGGCACGGCTCTGGCTCTGGCCTTCATCTGGCTTGACGACAAGCTGTGGGACACGCCGAAAGTGGAACGGAAAGTGGTAAACCTCATGCAGAGGCTTGCCGAAAAACTGAACAGCCGATGAGAAACGTCGCCGGGATAATCTCAAAAGCCCTTGTATGGCTGCTGTGCCTGCCCATACTCTTTTACCAGAAATGTATCTCACCTTTCACGCCGCCCACGTGCAGGTTCACCCCGACATGCTCCGAATACGCTAAACAGGCACTGCGCAAGCACGGCCCGCTCAAAGGACTGGCACTTGCCGTATGGCGCATACTGCGCTGCAACCCGTGGGGAGGCAGCGGATACGACCCCGTGCCCTGACACGCATACATACCATCCACACACTATCGACACGATATCAAAGAAAACCATACGATGAACAAGAACTTTGTTGAAGAACTAAAATGGCGCGGCATGCTGAGCCAAATCATGCCCGGAACAGAAGAATTGTTGCAAAAAGAACAGGTAACGGCCTATCTCGGCACCGACCCAACGGCCGACTCGCTGCACATAGGCCACCTGTGCGGCGTGATGATGCTCCGCCACCTGCAGCACTGCGGACACAAGCCGCTGGCTCTCGTGGGAGGCGCCACAGGCATGATAGGCGACCCATCGGGCAAGAGCCTTGAGCGCAACCTGCTCGACGAGGATACCCTCCGCCACAACCAGGAGTGCATAAAGAAGCAGTTGGCCAAGTTCCTCGACTTCGAGAGCGACGCCCCCAACCGCGCCGAGCTTGTCAA
>CALNFG010000179.1 GCA_939792625.1 uncultured Prevotella sp. | reverse complement strand
CCGTCTTTGACAAACCTTGAAAAAATGTTCTGTATGGTTATTGGGGTTATACGGTCATTTGGTTATGGGGTTTTACGGTTGAAGGTTGTATGGTTATGCGGTTGAAGGTCGTATGGTTGTACGGTTGAGGGTTGTATGGTTTTACGGTTGAGGGTCGTACGGTTGTACGGTTGAAGGTTATATGGTTGTGCGGTTGAAGGCCGTATGGTTGTGCGGTTGAGGGTTGTATGGTTGTACGGTTGAAGGTTATGAGGGTATGCTTGAAGATGACCCGATGACCGTACACAAGCCTGATGACCGTACGACCAAAGACCGTAAAACCATACAACCCTCAACCGCACAACCATACGACCTTCAACCGTAAAACCGTACGACCCAAAACCGTACAACCCCATAACCATATACCCCACACTACCCACGGCCGCGCACGTCGCCGGGGGCGGTGCCGAAATAGTCTTTAAAGCACTTTGAGAAATAAGAAGGCGAAGAGAATCCCACTTCGTAAGAAATCTCCGAAACGGTCATGTCGGTGGTCTTCAGCAGACGCTCGGCACGCTTCAGCCTCGTGATGCGTATTATCTCGACGGGCGACGAGCCTGTGAGCGACTTCACCTTGCGGTACATCTGCACGCGGCTGAGGCCGAGAGCAGCGCTCACGGTCTCGACACTGAGGCTCGAGTCAGACAGATGCTCATGCACGGCACGACGGAAGTCGGCCATGAAACGGCTGTCGGCATCGGTGGCGGCAGGCTCCTCGGGACTGCCCGACGAGCCGTAAATGTACTTCAGACGCCTGCGGTTTTCCAGCAGGTTGCGCACGCGCGAGAGCAGCACCTTGCTGCTGAAGGGCTTCGTTATGTACCCGTCGGCGCCGCAATCGTAGCCCTCGGCCCGCTGGTTTTCGTATGCGTTTGAAGTGAGCAGCACCACGGGTATGTGGCTCGTGGCCGTGGCTTCTTTCACGCGGCGGCACATCTCGAGTCCGTCCATGACGGGCATCAGCACGTCGCTGACTATCAGGTCGGGCACGGTCTTCAGCGCCATGTCCAGCCCCTCACGGCCGTCGGCTGCCCGGCGCACGTCATATTCTTCGCCTAACACCGAGGCCACGTAGCGGCTCACCTCGTCGTTATCGTCGACAACAAGCACCACGGGGCGTGCCTCCTGCTCGTCGGGACAGGTCACCACGTCGAGTTCAGACTTACCGCCGTCAGCGGTTTCGGGCACAGGCGGCATCGCATGCCGCGGCTCAGGCTCCTCCGGGATGCCGGCCGGGGCATGCCCCGGCTGTTCGAGAGGCAGGCGGACAACAAACTCGGAGCCTTTGCCCTCGGTGCTGCTTACGGTCACGCTGCCACCGTGAAGTACGGCAAAAGCCTTGACGACGGCAAGCCCCACGCCGGTGCCTCCTCCTGAATCTTTCACGCGGAAGAACTTGTCGAACACGTGCGTCACGCTGTCTTCAGGCATGCCCACGCCCGTGTCGGCTACCGATATCACGGCTTCGGCACCCTGCACGGCCGCCTTCACCGTAACCGAGCCGCCCTTGCGGTTATACTTTATGGCGTTGCTTATCAGGTTATGGCATATCCGCTCCACCTTATAATAGTCGGCGCATATCTCTATGTCGCCCTCAGGCTCTACGGCAATGGTCACCCCCTTGCTTTCGGCTACGGGTATGAAATCGTCTGTCCACAGCCTTATCTTATCGGTAAGGCTGAAGCGGCTCACCGTGAGTTCCATCTTTCCGCTCTGCAGCTTGCGCAGGTCGAGAATCTCGCTGACAAGGCGCAGCAGCAGCGCGGCATTGCGCCTGACGATGGCAAGCATCGAACGCTGACGCCCGGTAAGGTTGTCGTCGTCGAGGATGCGCTCCACGGGGTCGGCTATCAGCGTGAGCGGGGTGCGCAGGTCGTGGCTCATGTCGGTGAAAAAAGACAGTTTGGCCTCGGCCGCCTCCTGCTCCATGCGCCGCTTTGCCACAACCATGCGGTAAAGCACGGCCAGCACAGCCACGACGAGCAGCAGTATCAGGATGCACAGTATGAAGTAGACCTTCTGGTGGCTGTACCGGGCAAGAAACGTGTCCACCCTGCCGTGCAGCTCTTCCAGCTGGCGGCTTACGTGCTGTATCTCCTCCGCCTGCAGCAGCATGGTCTCGGCATTGTCTCCTGTTACGATGGCCGCCTTCATGTAGTTGTCGCGCTTGTAGGGCTTGCCCTGAAGGATGTCGAGCGCCAGGCGGACTACCACGTCGCCGCGTGTGGGATAGATATACGACGCCTCAAGCACTCCGTCGCGCACGAGACGTATGCCTCCGTCGGGGCCGGGCATGGCGTCAACGCCCACAAACCTTACCTGCCGGCCGAGCCCGAAGCGCCTTGCCGCATGCCATGCGCCAAGCGCCATGCGGTCGTTATGTGCGAAGATGTAATCCGGACGCAGCCCCGAAGCAAACATACGCTCTGCCACATCGTCGCCGCTCTGCTGCACCCACGTACCGCTGCGGCTTGCCAGCAGGCGTATGCCGGGATATTTACCAAGCGCCCTGACAAAGCCTTTGTGACGCTCTATGGCGGGCGACGAGCCTTCAAGACCGGTTATCTCGGCCACGGTGCCCTTGCCGCCCAGCCGCCCGGCGATATATTCGCCCATGGTGTAACCTATCTTCTCGTTGTCGGCGGCGATGAATGCTGTGTACTTGTCTGAGCCGCTCTTGCGGTCAAAGAGAATCACGGGGATGCCCCGCCCGTAAGCTCTGTCGATGGCGGGGGTAACGGTGTTCATCTGATTTGGCGAGACTATGAGCAGGTCGACACCACGCTCGACGAAGGCGTTTATCTGCTCTGTCTGCTTCTTGTCGCTGTCGTCGGCCGAGGCAAATTCCACCCGTATATTGTCATGAATGTAGGTGGCGTCGCGTATCTCGCCGTTAAGCTTGTCGCGCCACACGTCCTCGCTGCACTGCGACACGCCTATCAGGTAAGTCTTACGGTCGTCAGAACAGGCCGTAAGAAGAAACAAAAGACAGACGAACGACAAGCAGATTTTTAAAGCAGACAAGTTACGGGCAGACAAGCAGACGAGGAGATTTGTCTTACGGATTAAATCCGTAAGCATATATTCCATGCTTTTAAAAACATTTACTTTCATGTAGTCTCCTTGTCTGCCCGTCTGCCTGTAACTCGTCTGCTAAAAAAACAAATCTCCTTGTCCGCCAGTCTGCCCGTAACTTGTCTGCTAAAAAGACAAATCTACTTGTCGGCCCGTCAGCTTGTAACTTGTCTGCTAAATATTAAGACGCCACACGCTGCCGTCTTTGGTGTCGTTCACCTCAAATCCGGCGGCAGCCAGCTCGTCACGAATACGGTCGCTCGTAGCCCAGTCTTTGGCAGCCTTGGCCTTGGCGCGGAGGTCAAGCACCATGTCGACAACCTTGCCGAAGGCTTCCTCGCGCTTCTTGCCGGCACCGGTCTCGGCCTCGCGCAGCCCGAGAATGTCAAGGGCAAACAGGCGCATCACGGCAGAAAGCTCATCGAGATCGGCCTGAGATATGGCGGCCTTGTGGTCGAGTATTATATTAATAAGGTGGCATGCCTCGAACAGCAGGCTTATCACCACGGGGGTCTGCATGTCGTCGTTCATGGCGTCGTAGCACTTGCGGCGCAACTCAGACACAAATCCGCCCGTAGTCCCGTCGCTGGCGGCGGCAGCCTTGATGCGCTTCAGGTCGGCCAGTCCGGTCAGGAGCCGGGCCAGACCTTTCTCGCTGGCCTGCAGAGCTTCGTCAGAGAAGTCAACGGTGCCGCGGTAGTGGGCTGAGAGTATGAAGAAGCGTATCGTCATGGGCGAGTATGCCTTTGTGAGCAGCGGATGCGTGCCCGTGAAGAACTGCTCGAGCGTAATGAAGTTGCCGAGGCTCTTGCCCATCTTCTGCCCGTTGATGGTTATCATGTTGTTGTGCATCCAGTACTTCACCATCTGACTGCCCTGCGAGGCCACGGCCTGTGCTATCTCGCACTCGTGATGCGGAAAGACGAGGTCCATGCCGCCGCCGTGAATGTCGAAATGGTCGCCCAGATACTTCCGCCCCATTGCCGTACACTCGCAGTGCCAGCCGGGGAAACCGTCGCTCCACGGGCTGGGCCAGCGCATGATGTGTTCGGGCTGGGCCTTCTTCCACAGGGCGAAGTCGGCCTGGTTACGCTTCTCGCCCACACCGTCGAGCTGTCTGCTGGCGTCTTTCACGTCGTCAAGATTGCGGCCCGAAAGTATGCCGTAATGATATTTCCCGTTATATTTTGCCGTGTCGAAATACACGCTGCCGTTGCTCACGTATGCAAAGCCGTTGTCCAGAATCTGTCTCACCAGCTCTTCCTGCTCTATGATGTGGCCCGTGGCGTGAGGCTCTATGCTGGGCGGCAACACGTTGAGGGCGCTCATGGCCTCGTGGTAACGGTTGGTGTAATACTGTGCTATCTCCATCGGCTCGAGCTGTTCGAGAC
>CALNFG010000178.1 GCA_939792625.1 uncultured Prevotella sp. | reverse complement strand
TCACCTTCTTCTCCATATTTGCCAAGCAAAGTCTGTAATGTTTCCATCGCCGGAGTTTCAATTTGCTTAAAACCATGCAGAGTAAACACAGACTTTATTGTGTCAAAAATATAATTTCGCTTAGACATTTCCACAGGAGAAAAGTCACGTGTACCTTTCGGTATTGATGGTTTATTCATCTTTTTACATTTAACTTAATGTCGTTATACCACTGTTATTTATTTCTGATAATGGTCTGTTCACGATCCGGACCTATTGAAATAACAGTTATAGGAGTCTCAAGTTCTTTCTCAAGGAATGCGATATAATCGGCAAATTCTTCCGGAAACTCATCTTCTTTCGTGATTCCGGTCATATCTGTATTCCATCCCTTAAGCTCTTTATATACAGGCTCAATTCCTTCTTCTATATTGAACGGGAAGTCATTTATAATCTGCCCGTTACGCTTGTATGCCACACATGCCTTTATTGTGTCGAATGAATCAAGAACGTCGCTCTTCATCATGATAAGCTGGGTAACACCGTTTATCATAATAGAATAACGTAAAGCAACAAGGTCAATCCAGCCACATCTGCGTTCACGACCGGTTACAGCTCCATATTCATGGCCTAACTGACGTATTTTAGCCCCCGTTTCATCAAAGAGTTCGGTCGGGAACGGTCCTGAGCCGACACGAGTACAATAAGCTTTCATTATACCATATACTTCACCTACCCTGTTCGGACCGATGCCAAGACCAATACATGCACCGGCACAGATTGTATTTGAAGAAGTGACAAATGGGTAGCTGCCAAAATCAATGTCAAGCATCGTTCCCTGTGCGCCTTCACATAATATAGTCTTGCCGTCTTTAAGTGCTTTGTTTATGACATGCTCAGAATCTACAATATTAAACTGGCGAATGTAGTTGATACCTTCCATCCACTTTTTTTCTGTTTCTGTAAGATCATAGTCTGTATATCCCAAAGATGTAAGCATCTTTACATGACGGGCTTTATGAGCCTCATATTTAGTCTCAAAGTCTTCAAAAATATCTCCTACGCGCAAGCCGTTACGTGAAACTTTGTCTGTATATGTCGGACCGATACCTTTTCCGGTAGTGCCAACTTTATCCTTCCCTTTTGCCATTTCATAAGCAGCGTCGAGCAGCCTGTGTGTCGGCATTATCAAGTGGGCTTTTTTAGATATATAAAGGCGCTCTTTCAGCGGATGTCCTGTCTTCTCAAGGTCTTTAGCCTCTTCCATAAAAAGATCCGGTGCCAACACCACGCCGTTACCTATTATGTTTATCTTACCACCCTGAAATATTCCTGAAGGAATGCTTCTGAGGACATACTTCTCACCTTCAAATTCAAGAGTGTGTCCAGCGTTCGGGCCGCCCTGAAAGCGTGCCACAACGTCATAACCCGGAGTAAGTACATCCACAATCTTACCCTTGCCTTCGTCGCCCCATTGCAAACCGAGCAATACGTCAACTTTGCCTTTTTCCATAATTGTCAGAAATGTTTATTTTTATTTATAGTACTTTCTTTGTTTTTCAATCTTGTCAACATCGCCTGACATGTGCTGCATGTGCCGTATATATACATTGAGAAACTTTCCTTTCGGAAGCGTTTAAGATGCATTTCTTCAAAAAACGCCAATGTATTAGGCACTTTCACTTCTGTTACTTTACCACATATCACGCATACCTGATAACAGAGATTATCGGCAAAACAAGCCTTATATCTTACACCTTCACGTAAGCGCAGGCTCAACACAAGCCGCAGGCTCATTAACAGCTTTATTGTATTATACAGAGTGGCCCGGCTTACAGGAAAACTGTTTTCAACCAGTTTGTCATTTAAATCTTGTATCGAAAAATATGAATTGCTGAAGCTGTATACAGCATCAAGTACCGCAAAGCGTTCTGGAGTTTTGCGATACTTGTTCTGCTCCAAATAAGTACTGAGTATCCGTTTAGCTGTATCAGCTGGATTAGTCTTCATTTTTACCAACTCAAGATTTCTCTACAAAAATACAATAATTTTCTGTATCGTATATTCCAATTATCAAAAAATATCCAAATCGTGAGATTTAAGTGCTGATTTTAAAATTTTATAATGAGTTTCGCTGATATCTCCAAAGTGTGACAACATGTTCATTGCGGCATGCTTCACTGCCATATCCGCATCATAAAGAGCTGTGATTCCCTGATCTATCAGTTCATTTATTTCACGTTCGGAGAATGCCTCTCCCTTTGACAACAGTCTTGACAAAACATGGTATCCACATATCTGGCGTATTGAAGATTCTGACGCCAACCACATTAATGCACAATCTTTTATGCCTTTAATATGTTGAAAAAGATTAAATGAAGTCATTTCGGCCATTTCTTGGTTGGGCATTTGATCTATCCACAGCTCAACCAAATCTTCACTCATTTTGTCATAAGGCATTATCATTGTGGCCAATATCTTGCATTCACGTATATCTTCTTTCCACAGTTCTACCGCCAAATCGTAATCTTTGCCATATTCCGCAGCAATGCCTTTTAAAACAGGCAGATTTACGCCCCAATTGATTTTATATCCCAAGCCTTTCTCACGCATAGATTGCGACGTGACACCGTTCATTGACAGTCTGAATCTGCTTTTTATATCCTTTAATTTATCTTGAATCTCCTTTTTCATGACTGTTATATTAATGTTGCATAAACTTTGCTATATCGCAGCATCTGAGCAGCATACGACTCTGAATAGTCTGCCTTTACATCAATTACATTGCCGGCTGCATCCTTTTCCAAATATAACACCGGATTTATAAAACCCTTGTAAGGCGGAATATTCAGACTTCTGTATCGAGTCAGGATTTCTCTATGTAATCCTTGATTGATGTCAACAGCATAAGTCTCAACCAAAACACGAGCTGCTTCATAATCACCTTCACTCTTTATACGCTGAATCTCTGTAAGCAATGATGCGAATAGTTCACGCAAACGCAGATAGTCGTTTATCTGGAGATATGTTTTATTTTCTTTTTTTATAAGGTTGACCACATTGTCGGCTTTTCCTTTTTCATAACACCATCTCGCTATTAAGGCACGGTCACGCATGTGAGCTTCTTCAATATTTCGCCCCTCTTTAATACGTGCGAGTTGGGTCAACAAACCATTCATCATAAACGTGTAATACCCTGCTTTATAAGCATTTTCATCAGGCAACAGTCCTAAATGCAGCATCTTTTCGTCTGCAATATAATATAATCCGAACAAATCTGCCCTTGCTTCTTCGATGGTGTTCCCGTAAGCTTTTAAGGCATCAGGATCAACTCCCGGCAGCATTTGCCCGCTGCCATGGCCGAGACATTCATGCAAGTCTGTATGTATGATGTCACAAATGTCACCATATTTCTTTATAAGCCTGATTGTCTCTGCGTCAATAACAAATTCTTCATCAAAACCGTTACCGCGTGAGGCCTCGTTATACGCAGATATTATGTTACTGATTGTTACGCTCTTGCTGCCGTGTCTGGCACGTATCCAATCCGCATTGGGAAGATTTATGCCTATTGCCGTTGATGGATATTCCCCACCCCCTAACATCGCAGCACATATAACATTGGCAGAAACACCGTTTACAATTTTTTTCTTAAACTTCCGGTTGACAGGCGAATGGTCTTCAAACCATTGTGCGTTGTCACTTATTAGTTTTGTACGCCGTGTACCTTCTGTGTCACGATATTCAACAAGTCCCTCCCATGTACCCTTCATTCCCAAAGGGTCATCATATACTTCTATAAAACCGTTTATGAAGTCTACAAGTGAATCCGTGTCTTCAACCCATTCAATACAATATTTATTAAATTCGGATAAATCACCTGTTTCATAATACTTTATGAGTGTTGTTATGACTTTGTGTTGCTTGTCGTTTTCTGCAAACTCCAAAGCCCTGTCAAGCCAAAATACAATTTTACGGATAGCTGCTCCATATTTACCGTCAATATTCCAGACACGCTCTTTAACACTTCCGTCACTACACTTTATGACGCTTGTGTTTAAGCCGTGAGACAACGGTTCATTTCCATCATTTACTTTAATTGCATTATAATAGTCTTCTACTTCTTTTTGTGTAACGCCCTCATAATAGTTGCACGCAGAAGTACATACCAAGTCTTCTCCATGTTTCTTGTTGACTTTCATAGGAAGAATGTCAGCATCAAACATTATCGGAACAATCTTGTCACAAATATTTTCCACAGTCTCTCCTTCTGCTAAAGGCAACTTGTCGGGAGACAGAGACTTAACCGCATTGATGAAAAATGATTTGGAAAATTCAGGTACAAACTTCTCACACCCGTAATGATGGTAAATTCCGTTGGAAAACCATACGCGTTTCAAATACTCTTCCAAAGCTCTGAAGTCTGCCGAATCATCCGAACGTTCCTGACAATTCATATAAACCGCCTCAAGCACCTTTCTTATCAACAAGTTGTATTTCCCAAACTGGTCAAACGTTATGTCTCTTCCGTATAAAGCGG
>CALNFG010000177.1 GCA_939792625.1 uncultured Prevotella sp. | reverse complement strand
AAAATAATGTGGTTTATTTAAACAAAAACTGTCAACCTATTTCAGGAAAAGACAACAGAGGCTTATCGCAACACAAAACACAAGCAAAACAGCTGCGAAAGACCGTCTATTGCAACGCAAAAAGCTACCTTTTACAACCTGAAAGGCAAGCTTTTACACTGCACAGGCATAAGGAGCAGAGCCGTAAAAGACATAATCGCCTGAACAGCAAGAAGTTATCAAAACATCAAAAATAGCGTCTCTACCCGGCCGCAACCGGCTGCCGCCGGCAGCGGCCACGCCCTGGAACGCTTAACCGGACAAAAACATCAATACAGAAGCACAAGTCCCGCAAATGCGGAATAGCAAATCATGCGTATCGGATTGATTTTCATGAACATCGTGCCTACAAACGATGCCGCGAACAGGAAACAGCTTATCCAGAACTGCCAGGGATTGATGTCGGGCGCACTGAAATTCTCGGCCGACATGAGAAGCAGCGTGGCGGCAGCCAGCAGTCCCACCACTGCCGGGCGCAAGCCCATGAAGACACTCTGCACAAGCGGCGTGTTCATGTACTTCAGGAACATTCTGGCGATGAGAATCATCAGGATGAGCGACGGAAGAATGAGCGCAAGCGTGGCCGTAAAACTGCCCAATATCGACATGGCGTAACCAAAACCCTCGTTATGTACGGCCGTATAGCCGCAGTAAGTGGCCGAATTGATGCCTATCGGACCGGGGGTCATCTGGCTTATGGCGACAATGTTGGTAAACTCCGACGTGGTGAGCCAGCCGTGATTGTGTACCACTTCGCCCTGAATAAGCGACAACATGCCGTAGCCTCCGCCAAAACCGAACAGCCCTATCTGGAAAAACGTGATGAAGAGTTCTAAGAAAATCATCTTATATAAATATAGGTATTAAGAAGTTAAGAATGAAGTCGCTGCGCGTCATTCGGTAGGTTTGATGTACTTGCCATATACAAAACCGCCTATTCCGGCCACGAGGATGACATATATCGGAGAGACTCCGAGCATCCAGATGGCCAGGGCGCAGGCTATCGGAATCCAGCAGTTCGTAAGAGTTATCTTTGCGCTTCTGGCCATGCTGAACGTCGGCACGGCTATCAGGGCCACGACAGCGGGACGTATTCCGCGGAACATGGCCGCCACGACCTTGTTGTCTTCAAACTGATGAAAGAACATGGCTATCGCCAATATGATGAGAAACGACGGCAGAGCCGTGCCAAGACACATGCACAAGGCCCCCTTGAGCCGCCTCAGCCTGTAACCCATGAAAACGCTGAGATTGATGGCCATCACTCCGGGACAGCTCTGTGCAATGGCGAGAATGTCGATAAACTCCTCCTTGCTCACCCACTTGTGCCTGTCTACCACTTCTGATTCGATTATCGGTATCATGGCGTAACCGCCGCCGAGGGTAAACAGCCCAATCTTGAAAAACGTCTTGAAACTATCTAAATAGAAATTGGACATGGCTTTATCTACAATAACAAAAGGAGTAAAAGGAGAAAAGGAGTAAGTAAAAATGTCCCCGAAGCAAGCACTCACGGTCAGCCGCACCGACCGCAAAAGCATCTCTACTTACTCCTTCACGCCTTACTCCTTTTCTCTTTCAAAAATATTATTTTCTGTTCTCAATCCACTTGCGGGCATTGACAAAAGCCTCCATCCACGGCGTCACATCATCTCCGCGGCGGTCTGCCGGATACCATGCAGCCTGCCAGGGGAAACATGCACGCTCAAGGTGAGGCATCATTGCGAGATGACGACCGTCGGCCGAACAGATACCGGCCACGGCATAGTCTGAGCCGTTGGGGTTGCCGGGATACTCACCGTAGTGATATCTGGCCACCACGTTATAACTGTCTTCGCCCTCAGGCAGATAGAATTTGCCCTCTCCGTGGGCCACCCAGATACCGAGACTGCTGCCGCCGAGCGAGCCGAACATCACGCTGTTGTTCTGCGGGATGTCAAGTCCGAGGAACGCGCTCTCAAACTTGCGCGAGTCGTTATGCAGCATCCTGGCACGCTTCTCATGCTCCGGATTGATGAGGTTAAGCTCCACCATAAGCTGGCAACCGTTGCATATACCGAGCGAGAGAGTGTCCTCGCGGGCATAGAACTTGTCGAGAGCCTCCTTTGCCTTCGGATTGAAGAGGAACGCTCCTGCCCATCCCTTCGCGCTGCCAAGCACGTCTGAGTTGGAGAATCCTCCGCAGAATACAATCATGCTGATGTCTTCCAGCGTCTCACGGCCGGTTATAAGGTCGGTCATCATAACGTCCTTGACGTCGAATCCGGCAAGATACAGCGAGTAAGCCATCTCTCTCTCGCCGTTGGTTCCCTTCTCGCGTATGATTGCGGCCTTGATTCCGGTCGGCTCACGGCGGTCGGCCGAGATGCCGTATTGTGACAGTCTGCCCGTGAAGCCGTCGTTAAACTTCATCACGACAGGCTGCTTCTTGTAATTGTCACGACGCTTTTCGGCGCATCCGTTCATGCTCTGGTCGCGATCGAGCAGATAAGAAGTCTTATACCATACGTCACGCATCACGTCTATGTCAAACTCATGTGCATAGCTGCCTTTGCTTATTTTCAGCTTGCGCGACGACGTGTCGGGACGTCCGATGCAGGCGTAGCAGATGCCGTTGCCGTCGAGCAGGTCTTCAAAGTCGTTCTTATGACTGTCGGCAACCTGAACTATCACGCCGGGATTCTCGGCCATGAGTATCTTTACGATGTCATCACAGTCAAACATGTCAAGACTTATGTCAAGTCCGCCGTCTGCGTTGGCGAAGCACATCTCCAGCAGCGTGGTTACCATACCGCCGGCACTGATGTCGTGGCCGGCCATTATCCAGCCGTTGTCCACCAGTTCCTGAACGGAGTTGAAGGCCGTGCGGAAGTATCCGGGATTCTTCACCGTGGGCACGTCGTCGCCCACTTTGCCCAACGACTGTGCGAAAGCACTGCCGCCGAGACGCAGTTCGTCGTAAGAAAAGTCTATGTGATAGAGGCTCGATTTGCCGTCGTTGACCAGCACGGGCGATACCACCTTGCGTATGTCCGACACCTGTCCGCCGCTGCTTACTATGACCGTTCCCGGGCTGATGACTTTCTGTCCGTCGGGATACTGCTGACTCATCGAGAGCGAATCTTTACCCGTGGGCACGTTCACCTTTATCGCACAGCAGAAGTCGGAGAGAGCTTTCACCGCACTGTAAAGGCGTGCGTCCTCACCCTTCTGCGAGCGGCACGGCCACATCCAGTTGGCCGAAAGGCTTACGCTGTCGAGACCTTCCTCGAGCGGAGCCCACACGATGTTGGTCAGCGACTCTGCCACAGACAGCACACTGCCGGCCTCCGGCGAAGCCAGACCTGCCTGGGGAGCATGTCCGAGAGCAGTGGCGATACCCTTACGGCCGCGGTAATCGAGCGCAACGACGCCACAGTCAGACAGCGGGAGCTGTATGCGGCCCTGGCACTGCTGGCGTGCTATCTTGCCTGTCACGCTGCGGTCAACCTTGTTTGTCAGCCAGTCTTTGCAGGCAACGGCCTCAAGCTGAAGCACCCTGCTGACATATCCGTCGAGCGTGTCACCGGCTGCGCCACTGTCATAGCTTACGTCCGCATAGTGACGCTCCACGGTGTTGTCTCTCATGTAGGTCTTGGGAGAGTGGCCGAACATCTGTGCCACATCAAGGTCGAACGGCTTCACGCCGTCGCCCTGCACAAAACTGAAGTGGGCGTCGCCCGTAGTCTCGCCTACCACATACAGCGGGGCACGCTCGCGCTCGGCAATCTTGCGCACGTGTTCTATGTGTTTCTCGTCGATGAGAAGTCCCATACGCTCCTGGCTCTCGTTGGCGATTATTTCCTTGCTCGACAGGGTTTTGTCGCCGACGGGCAGCTTTGTCATGTCTATCCGGCCTCCACACTCCCCGACAAGTTCCGACAGACAGTTAACGTGGCCTGCCGAGCCGTGGTCGTGAATACTGACAACGGGATTGACATCCTCCTCGCACAGGGCGCGCACAAGGTTGTAGGCACGCTTCTGCATCTCGGGATTGGCGCGCTGTATGGCGTTCAGCTCGATGCCGTTTGAATATCGTCCGGTGTCGACCGACGACACACTGCCGCCGCCGAGACCGATGCGGTAATTGTCGCCGCCCACCACAACTATCTTGTTGCCTTTCTTGGGCTCTTTCTTCAGGCAGTCGCGCTTCGTGCCGTATCCCACGCCTCCGGCAAGCATTATAACCTTGTCGTAAGCATACTTCTCGTCGCCCTCCTTGTGTTCAAAGGTAAGCACGGAGCCGCAAATCAGCGGCTGGCCGAACTTGTTGCCGAAGTCAGACGCGCCGTTGGACGCCTTTATCAATATCTGTTCCGGAGTCTGGTACAGCCATTTGCGCACGGGCAGGATGTTTTCCCAGTCCCTTCCGGCCCGTCCGTCTTCCTCAAGCCGCGGATAAGCCGTCATGTACACCGCAGTGCCGGCTATCGGCCACGAGCCCGTGCCGCCGCCCATGCGGTCGCGAATCTCGCCGCCCGTGCCCGTTGCGGCACCGTTGAAAGGCTCCACCGTGGTAGGGAAG
>CALNFG010000176.1 GCA_939792625.1 uncultured Prevotella sp. | reverse complement strand
GCAGTATGAGAACGACATGAAGGCCATGCAGGACGAAATCCAGCGCAAGTCTGACGAGTACGAGAAGACGAGAAGCACCATGAACGAAACAACACGCACCGAGACCGAAAACACGCTCAACCAGCTGATGCAGAAATACCAGCAGGCTTTCCAGGACAACCAGCAGGCTCTCCAGAAGGCACAGCAGGAGAAGCTTCAGCCGATAATGGACAAAATAATGACAGCTATAAAGAACGTGGGCAAAAACGGCGGATATGTATATATCATGGATGTTTCCGGCGGAATACCATACATCAGCGAGACTCTCAGCAAGGATGTTACGGAAGATGTAAAGGCTGAGATGAACAAGCTGCCCCAGAAATAATAGCATATAAGATTCAAGAGTTAAGAAAATAAGCGTAAGGCTTATTTTCTTAATTTTTAATTTTTTAATTTGTTCCCCCTGATTCTTCCATGCGCACTACCATTATTCTGATTTTATCCGTTTTCCTTATGCCTTTCACCGCAAAGGCACAGCAGATGAAGTTCGGCTACCTGAGCTACAACGAGGCGCTCAGGGCCATGCCCGACTATGCCGCGGCCCGGCAAAACCTCGCCACGCTGAAGAGCCAGTATGAGGACGAGACACGCCGCTCGGAAGAAGAGTTTAACAGCCAGTACGAACAGTTTCTCGACGTGCAGGCAGAGCTGGCCGCCCCGATACGCAACAAGCGACAGGCCGAACTGCAGAGCCGGCTTAAAGAGAACGTGGCCTTCAAGAAAGAGGCCGCCCGCCTGCTGCGGCAGGCCCGCGCCGACATGTACGCCCCGCTGCGCCGCAAGCTCGACGCCGTGCTTGAGCGCATAGGCCGCGAACGGGGCTACGCCTTCATACTCAACACCGACGGCAACGCCCTGCCATACGTATGTCCGACGGCCGGTGAAGACATCACCACCATAGTTATCGACGCCCTGCGCCCCGTCTCCTCTGACAAGGTGCAGACGGTAACGCCGCCCGCGACCGCGCCCGACGGCGCTCCCGATGACATCACTGACGACGAAGAAGAAGACACACAGATGCAGGACGACACCGGCGCCGCCGGCCTGCAACAATGACATTTACCGCGATATGGACAATAATGCATCGCAAGGCCCCATCGGAGTGTTCGACTCCGGCTACGGCGGTCTTACCATCCTGCACCACGTGCGCAGCCTGCTGCCACAGTACGATTACCTTTACCTCGGCGACAACGCCCGCGCCCCTTACGGCCCGCGTTCGTTCGACGTGGTTTACCGGTTCACGCTCGAGGCCGTCGTGAAGCTCTTCTCCCTGGGCTGCCGCCTCGTCATACTGGCCTGCAACACGGCCTCGGCCAAAGCCCTGCGCACCATACAGCAGAACGACCTGCCGCGGCTCGACGCCTCGCGCCGCGTGCTGGGCGTGATACGCCCCACGGCCGAGAGCGTAGGCCCGCTCAGCCGCACGCGCCACGTGGGAGTGCTGGCCACCGAGGGCACCGTCAGGAGCCGCAGCTACGACATGGAGATAACCAAGCTCTATCCCGACATCACCGTCACGGGCGTGGCCTGCCCCATGTGGGTGCCGCTGATAGAGAACAACGAGTATGACACTCCCGGTGCCGACTACTTCGTCAAGAAGCGCCTCGACGCCATAATGCAGGCCGACCCTGAGATTGACACCATCATCCTCGGCTGCACCCACTACCCGCTGCTGCTCGACAAGATTCTGAAATACACGCCCCGCGGCGTACGTATAGTTCCCCAGGGCGAGTATGTGGCCGCCAGCCTGAAAGATTATCTCGCCCGCCATCCCGAAATCGACGAGGCATGCACCCGCCACGCCACCTGCCGCTATCTTACCACCGAGAACAAAGACAAGTTCAACGAGACGGCGCGCATCTTCATGCGCGAGCCTGTATGTGCCGGGACCATATCCCTGGCGTGAAGGTTGTGTACGGTTTTTGGGTTGTACGGTTGTGGGGTTATGGGGTTGTACGGTTGTGAGGTTGCGTATGAATCTGTAAATATCAACACAAAAAATAAGAGATGAAATGGTCTGGCGTATTGGCCGTGGCATTGCTTGTGGTGATGACCGGCTGCAAAAGAGAGACGGGTGAACAATACCGGGAATATTTTGAGAATGACGACGCCGTCATTCTCAACGACATTATTGACGTGTATGACAGATACAGGCAGGCGGCTGCCGACAGTACGTACTTTGACGTTTCGGCCGCTCTTCACAGGGCTGAAGCGTATGGTGACATGGATAACTCCTTTATCGAGCGCGACACGGCATTTGCATTACAACTGCCGCAGTATGCCTCAAGCAGACATCCCTTCCTTGCCGGTGCCGAAGTTTTCTACAACTCATGCCTGCTTACATTCAATGTATGGAGCAATCATGAACTGTGGATGAGAGAATGTGCAGGCTTCCCGCTTGCCGATAAGGAAGATATTGTCGCCGCTATCAGGTCAATCAGTGAGGACTGTATCCGTGACGATGATTTGCGCAGTGCCGCCCGTACGTATAAGGACAGCATCATCGTGATGATGAACCGTCCGATGGACGAGTGGGGCGACGATGAGAGTTCGGATTATCTGCTGATGTCATTCAGTGGTAAGATTGAAGCAAAATCATACCGCTTCTTCGATGACGAAGAAAAGTTTGCCGATTCGCTGGATGCCATGACTGAAGAAATAGCCGATGCCACTCTGCCTGCATTGGAGCGATACAGGCAGGCTGAACGTGACGGGCGGTTGGGGCTGATGCTGCACAGTCTTAACGGCTGTGACACTTTCGACGAACAGTGTTCGCTGTTTTTGAATTGGGCTGACAGTCCCGAATCAGAGCCGGAGGATGTCTGGATTATCGCTGTGGCCGGGCGGCTGATGAACAGCGGTAAGTACAATCCCGCTCTGGGCAACATCTGGGGTATATGGCGCTGCCTGTTTCAGTATTATTATTGCGGCATATCGCGGGATTCATCCATACCCAACGGGCTGTACAACGAAATGCGCAAAAAGTGTTATCTGACCTGTCTGAAAAGGATAGAGAGACACCCCGATGACATCTTCGCCATGAACTGCGCGGCCGTCATTGGCGGCAGGGCTAATATCAACCGCTTTGGTGAATATCCGTATGGCAATCAGGCTGCCTTTGAGAAATACATATACTTGCAGGGCAGGTATCAGAAGAGTGAATAGACCGAAGAGGATGTGTCAAAATGGAGTTAATAAGGAGTTAACGGGAGTCAGACGGTCTGCCGACCGTCCGTAGTTAACGGACAATAGCCTTAAAATCAGCAACAAAGCATTTGTCCGTTAACTGCCGATAACTCCGGCGCGGAGCGACTAACTCCCGTTAACTCCTTATTAACTCCATTTTGACACATCCTCTTCGACATGTCAGTGATAAACTTCTGTTGCGCGGAAATGCCGCGTCAACGTGCCGACTGCACTCCGTACAGATTGTTGAAGCAGTCGCCGGCCTCGAGTACTACACAGAATCTGCGCTCGCGCCCCGTGGTGTTGGGAGCCGCAGTAACGTAAAGCTGGTTGCCGTTGGCCCTTACGGTGAGCCATTCAACGGTCTTTTCAAACACATGATAGTCGTAACACTGTTCGCGCTCGGGCAATGTCGACACCGTTATATCGCCGTCGACCTCTATCTGGCAGACCGCCCAGTTGACGTTCTCGGTGGTACATTCCGCGGTGCCGCCCGCTGCGGTGAAAGCTATGCTGTCAGGCTCAAGCCCGATGATGTCGCCCCAATATCCTGTGAGTGGCTCGCCTTCCTGCCTGCCGGTGATGTTGTTGAAATAGTCGCCCGAAGACAGACTTATGTCAAATGTGCGCACTTCGGGACCGTTAGGAGCGGCAATAAGCGTTATGACATAATCCCTGCAGCTTACCTTCAACCAGTCGCACACCGCGTCGAAGCTACCCGTGCGGGCAAGCGTCTCACGCTCAGTCAAAGTAGGCTCATAATACAACTCGCCGTTAAGCCGGATGCCATCTATCCACCAGCCTCGTCCCTCGGTACTTATGCGGGCGGTATCGCCCGTCCATGAGAGCGTCACTTCTTTTTCTGACAACTTTATGTTATCGTCCCATTGCCCTATGAGCAGATCTTTCTGTGTGCCGTTTATCGTCACCGTGTCGGTTTCTGATGCAACGGTAACGTAGAACGTGCGCTCAGGACCGAAATTGTCTTCAGCTACAAGCTCTATCACATCTCCGCTGCGCCTCACCGTAAGCCATCTGCACTTTGTCTCAAACTCACCTCCGTCTGCCATCATCGTCTTGTCGTCTTCGGCGGTTACGGCCACCGTGTCGTCAAGCGCCACACGGTCAATCCACCACCCCTTGCCCGAAACGCTGACAGTGGCTGTGTCTTTAAGGTCGGCCAGTGTCACCACCGTGTCTGACAGCACAATGTCTGCATCACTTCCCTCTGCTGAACGCACCGACTCAGACGGTGTAACATCCTGAACGTCCGCATCGTCCGAACATGCAGTCATAAATGCCAGAAGGAAAACTGCTGTAAACAAGAAAACTTTTTTCATGATAAGATTTTTTTTATTGTTCCTACTCTATTCAATGGTTTTCGGAGTTCCCATAGTATTTATT
>CALNFG010000175.1 GCA_939792625.1 uncultured Prevotella sp. | reverse complement strand
TCAACGGCGTGAAGTACTACAACCCGATGATGATTTACCCCGCAATCCACTACACTATGGGCGGTATCTGGGTAGACTACGAGCTGATGACCACCATCGAAGGCCTCTTCGCAATCGGCGAGTGCAACTTCTCTGACCACGGAGCCAACCGCCTCGGCGCATCAGCCCTCATGCAGGGTCTGGCCGACGGATACTTTGTGCTGCCTTACACCATACAGAACTATCTGGCCGACCAGTCTATCTGGCCGCGCATCTCGACAGACCTGCCCGAGTTTGAGGAGGCCGAGAAGAGCGTGCAGAAGGAAATCGACCGCCTCATGAACATACAGGGCAAGCGTTCGGTCGACTCCATTCACAAGGAGCTTGGCCACATCATGTGGGAGCATGTCGGCATGGGCCGCACGGCCGAAGGCCTGAAGGAAGGACTTGAACTCATCAAGAAGATACGCAAGGAGTTCGAGACCAACCTCTTCATCCCCGGCTCTAAGGAAGGTCTTAACACCGAGCTTGACAAGGCCATCCACCTGCGCGACTTCATCACGATGGGCGAGCTGATAGCTTATGACGCACTTTCACGCAACGAGTCGTGCGGCGGTCACTTCCGTGAGGAGTACCAGACCGAGGACGGCGAGGCCAAGCGTGACGACGAAAACTACTTCTACGTAGGCTGCTGGGAGTATCAGGGCAGTGACGAGAAAGCACCCGAACTCATCAAGGAGCCGCTCAACTATGAGGCGATTAAAGTTCAGACACGTAATTATAAGAATTAATTTAAGGTTATAAGGTTACTGGGGTATACGGTGATACGGTGGTGATGTCTGTTAAAGAGAAATAAGGATATGGGGCCGCATAAGAATCTCAGGGTTTGGAACGAAAGCATGCAGCTGGTGAAAAAGGTCTACCAGCTTACGGCAGTTTTCCCGAAAGAAGAGCTTTTCGGCCTTGTCAGCCAGATGCGTAGATGCGCTGTGTCCATACCCTCGAATATTGCCGAGGGATACGGACGCGGTACAAATGCCGAGCTGATACATTTCCTTCACATCTCGTTAGGCTCTTCAAACGAGCTTGATTCACAGTTGGAATTGTCGAGAATGTTTTCTTACATCAGTGACGAAGATTTCATTTTGGTCGATGGTTTGAATAATTCTGTGAATAAGATGATACGTTCCTTGATTTATGTAAGGAAAAATCAGAATCCGGCATCGTCGCCGCAATCGCAAAACCCGTAAAACCCGATAACCGTAAACCCGTAAAACCGCATATAATATGGAAGGAAATATAAGTTTCACGCTGAAGGTCTGGCGTCAGAACGGGCCGAAGGCAAAAGGTCATTTTGACACATTCGAGATGAAGGATATCCCCACGGATACCTCATTCCTCGAGATGTTGGACATCCTCAACGAGCAGCTCATCGAGGACGGCAAGGAGCCGTTCGTCTTCGACCATGACTGCCGCGAGGGCATCTGCGGCATGTGTTCGCTCTACATCAACGGCCATCCTCACGGACCGGCCACCGGAGCCACCACCTGCCAGCTGTACATGCGCCGCTTTCACGACGGCGACGTGATCACCGTTGAGCCGTGGCGTTCGGCCGCATTCCCCGTAATAAAGGACTGCATGGTAGACCGCGGCGCCTTCGACAAGATAATCCAGGCCGGAGGATACGTCAGCGTGCGTACGGGACAGCCACAGGACGCCAACGCCATTCTCATACCCAAGGAGAACGCGGACGAGGCCATGGACTGCGCCACATGTATCGGTTGCGGAGCGTGCGTGGCAGCCTGCAAGAACGGCTCGGCCATGCTCTTTGTCAGCTCGAAGGTCAGCCAGCTGGCTCTTCTGCCCCAGGGACGTCCCGAGGCGGCAAAGCGCGCAAAGGCAATGGTGATGAAGATGGAAGAACTGGGCTTCGGCAACTGTACCAACACACGTGCATGTGAGGCAGAGTGCCCGAAGAACGAAAGCATAGCCAACATAGCCCGTCTCAACCGCGAGTTCATCAAGGCTAAGCTGAATGACTAAGCACTTATCATTCTATCAATATTCATAAACACTTTTATATGTTTTGCGGCGGGATGCAGTGATGCGTCCCGCCGTTGTTTTTATCACTTCCGCGGGAGCGGCAGGCAGTGCCGTGGAGAGTTGCCGGGCACGGATGTCAGGGCGGAGTGAGAGAAGTTACGGAATGAAAGGTAAGCTGCGGCCGTGCGAAAGCTTACCTTTTGCGCACCCGGAGCTTACCTTTTGCGGGGCGGAAGCTAAGCTTTTACACGGCGCCGGGGTAATGTCCTGACGGGCATTACTGTTTGTCGCAAATCAGCCTTTCCTGTTTTCTGTCTGTAAGCCGCGGCCTGCGGCCGTTTTGACATATTGTCGTTAAACAACTGTTATAATGATTAAAATATTTAATTATTCGTGACTATTTGTCATTGAAATGCGACATTTTGTCGAAATATGTCGACGGCACGGATGTTGCTTTAATGGTTGGTGAAAGCCGCGAGCCGCAGGCGGACGGCAGCCGGAGGCCGGGAAACCCCGGAAGGGGCGGGGAAGGCCGAAGGAACATTAAGATAAACAACGATTAAATAAAAATAAGGAGGATTTGACTATGTTACCAGTATTGAACAGAAATTCATGGATGCCTGAAGTTTTCAATGATTTCTTTACCAACGATTTCATGACGCGGGCCAACGCCACGGCACCGGCCATCAACGTAAAGGAGAGCGACAGGGAGTACACAGTAGAGCTTGCCGCACCGGGTCTGAAGAAAGAAGACTTCAATGTCAACATCGACCGTGACGGCAATCTGCACATCCACATGGAGAGCAAGAACGAGTCCAAGGAGGAGGACAAGAAGAGCCACTATCTGCGCCGTGAATTTTCTTATTCTAAATTTGAGCAGACTCTGCTTCTGCCTGACGATGTTGACAAAGACGGCATTGAGGCTAAGGTCAATGACGGTGTGCTGACTGTCAGCCTGCCCAAGCTTGAGAAGGTGGCCGAGAAGACAGTTAAACAGATTGAGGTGAAATAATAAAGTTTCTGCTTGTTTTGTAAATCTGTTAGTTTATTGACTTGTATTGTTTTAATCAGTAATTATTATGGCGCTGCCGGATACAATGTGTACGGCGGCGCTTTTTTGTGAGATGCGTTGCGGCGGCTGGCCGGAGGCTGATTTTATGTGCTTGGTTCATGCTGCCTGCATTTGTGTATAACGGTTGTGTACACGGTGAAAGATATTTCTAAAAAAGACATATAATTAACATGAATTAACCTTTCAAGGAAAGTGATTTTTAAAATTATTATTACTTTTGCCATACAAACGACAAAAAGTAAGAATCTTACCTGCAATTTATAATCAAACTGTCTGTTTCATTGCGGACAACTTATATATTTTAAAGCGTTGCGACGGCGCATGGAACGTGCAAAATCCCGATGAAACCGTCGTTTTTTGCCAACACGATAAATCTGAAAGACCAGTTTCTGGCTCAATATATACTTTTGATGATATAAATTCAGAACACCCGTACAAAGATGAAACGATGGTGGATTATAGTTTGCGTTGCAGCCGTAGCCGCAGGATTCCTGCTTGTGGCATGGGCTGACAGTGTGCCCACACGTCCCGCGATATACGGCGGAGCCGAAATGTCGCCGCTCACGCAGGCCTACCAGCTGTGGGGCTGGAACGTTCCCCGATACTATTATTACCTCTTCGTCCATCTGTTTGCGGGCTACCCCTGGGTGGTAAGAGTGGCATACGCCATAATCATACTGTGCTGCATAGGCTTCCTGGTGCTTGTCGTCGTCATGACGGTCGACGTCATAATACGCCGCCGCGACAGGAAAAAATACGAGAAGATAAGGAATAAATATCTCGAAAAGCTCAAGAGCGTGTGTTATGCCGAGGTGGAAAACCTGCCCACCGAAGAAATCAGCCGTCGCATAGACTACAAGCCCCGCCGCTGGAAGGACTGGGAGATGCGTCTCTGGGCAAACGTGTTCATAGAGGTCAGCAGATTCACCAACACACAGAATCCCAACCTTACCAACATACAGCGCGCCATGCGTCTGGTAGGATTCACCGACTATGTGGAACACCAGCTTGCCAACGGCTCGCGCCTGTCAAAGCTGCAGATGATACATACCGTGCGCCTCACCAACATGCAGCTGCCCAACAGTCTTGTGACGAGGCTCGTCAACGATAAGGACATACAGCTGCGCAGGGCATCCCGTCTGTATTACATGTGTACCAGCAAGGACGACCCCTACGTGTTCTTCGAGGAGGAGAGCAAGCTGGGCATCAGCTTCTCGCAGTGGGACATGATGGAGCTGCACGAGATATTCCGCCAGGTTGACGACGGAGGGCGCCCCGCGCCGCTCTTCGTGCCGATACTCCAGCGCGTGCAGAACAACGGCATAATAGGCTTCATGATACAGGAGATAGCCTACTGGGGCTCAGACCAGGAGATGAGATATGTGATGGATTATTTCGAGTCGGACGACTTCTCGCTGCGCCGCGCCGCCTTCGTCAGCATGGGCGTGAGGCGCTTTGCCGAGTCAGAGAAGGCCATGGAGCGTGTGTTCTACAAGCAGACCGAGGCCAACCGCCGCGTCATCCTCAACTCGCTGCTCGCCATAGGCTCGGGCCGCGCCCTGCCGTTCTACTGCGACACCTAC
>CALNFG010000174.1 GCA_939792625.1 uncultured Prevotella sp. | reverse complement strand
TCACTTTTGTGGGGAAAAGTGGTGCGTTGTGGGGAAAAATACTTATCTTTGCCGACAAATAAAATGAGGAGTGGAGCGATGCGTTTTCTTGGCAACATTGAGGCAAAAATTGACTCTAAAGGGCGTGTTTTTCTCCCGGCAACGTTCCGCAAGGAGCTTCAGTCAGCCGGCGAAGATTACCTCGTGATACGCAAAGACATCTTCCAGCCCTGCCTGGTGCTTTATCCGGGCAGCGTATGGAACGCCCAGACAGACATCCTGCGCTCGCGCCTCAACCGCTGGGACAGCACCCACCAACAGATATTCCGCCAGTTCGTGGCCGATGCCGAGACAGTGACACTCGACGCCAACGGGCGTTTCATCATCGTGAAGCGCCTCATCGCGGAAGCAGGCATTGGCAAAGCAGTAAGGTTTATCGGCATGGACGACACCATCGAGATATGGAACGGCGAGACAGCCTCGACCTCGATGATGAGCCAGGAAGAGTTCGCAGCCCAGCTCGAAAACATCATGAGGCCGGCCCGTGACAACGCCACGGCAGCACCGCCGGCCGCGCAACAATAACACCAACCACCCAGACATGGCCATCAAAGCAGACATTTACCACGTACCCGTACTCAAGACGGAGAGCGTGGACGGACTCGGCATCAGCCCCTCGGGGGTGTATGTCGACGTGACTTTCGGCGGCGGCGGACACAGCCGCGAGATACTGTCGCGGCTGGGTCCGGAAGGCAGGCTGTTCGGCTTCGACCAGGATGCCGACGCCGAAGCCAACATCATGGACGACCCGCGCTTCACCTTTGTGAGAAGCAACTTCAGGTATCTGAAGAACTGGATGATGTATTACGGCATAAGCGGCATTGACGGGCTGCTGGCCGATCTCGGCGTGTCGAGCCATCACTTCGACGACGCCGGACGCGGATTCTCGTTCCGCTTCGATGCACCGCTCGACATGCGCATGAACAAACGCGACGGCATGACGGCCGCCGACATACTCAACAGGTATGACGAGGAACGGCTCGCAGACGTGTTCTATCTGTACGGCGAACTTAAAAACTCACGCCGCCTGGCAGCCGCAGTGACACAGGCAAGGGCCGCTGCACCGATAACCACCACCAACGACCTGCTCAAGGCCACGGCGCCGCTGATGAAACGGGAGCGCGAGAAGAAGGACGTGACCAAGATGTTTCAGGCCCTGCGCATAGAAGTAAACCACGAAATGGACGCCCTCAGACAGATGATGGGCGCAGCCATAGAACTGCTGAAGCCGGGAGGACGGCTGGCCGTGATAACGTATCACAGCCTGGAGGACAGGATTGTGAAAAACTTCATACGCTCGGGCAACGCCGGAGGAAAGGTGGCACAAGACTTCTACGGCCGCACGGTGTCGCCGCTAAGGGCGGTAAACAACAAGGTGATAACACCTGACGACGCCGAACTGGAGAGCAACCCGCGCAGCCGCAGCGCAAAACTGAGAATAGCCGAGAAAAATGAAGACTGACAAAGAGAACACCGAAAAGAACACTGCGCAAACCGGCAACGGCGACGGCAGGCATGACGAGGCACGCTCGCTGCTGGCCAAGACCATAATGGAACAGGCCACGGAAGACGAGAATCCGCAGTCGGCCAGTTTCACGCTGCGCAAAATTCTGGGCGGCGACTTCCTCACGGCCGACATCTTCCGAAAGCAGGTGTGGCTCATACTGCTCATCACGGCCTTCACCATGCTGTATGTCTCAAACCGTTACAGCTGCCAGAAGGACATGCTCGAAATAAACCGCCTGGAGAGCGACCTTCAGGATGCCAGATACAAGGCGCTGGCAAGCTCGAGCGAACTGACCGAGCTGTGCCGCGAGAGCAACGTGCTGAAAATGCTGAAGAACAACGAGGACAGTGTGCTGCACATAGCCAACCAGCCGCCCTACATCATAAACGTACCCGAAAATGAGTAGTCTGTTTGACAGAAACAAAATAATACCGCGCTACAAGATAATAGCCTACCTGATGCTGCTGCTCGGCGTGGCGATACTGATAAAGGTGGCCTACATATCCACCGTGAAGCGCGAATATTGGATGAAAGTGGCCTCGAGGCTCACCAAAGACAGTGTGGAGGTGAAGCCCGTGAGAGGCAACATCCTGAGCAGCGACGGCCGGATGATGGCCGGGTCGCTGCCCGAATTCCGCATGTTCATGGATTTCAAGGCCGGCGGCGAGAAGAAAGACTCGCTCTGGCAGGTGAAACTGGACAGCATCTGCATGGGGCTGCACGAGATATTTCCCGAAAAGTCGGCTGCCGAATTCAGGCGCGACCTCGAGCGCGGACGCGCCAAAGGCAGCCAGCACTGGCCGATATGGCGCCGCAGGGTGAGCTACAACGTCTACTCACAGGTAAAACAGCTGCCGGTGTTCAACCTCGGGAAAAACCGCGGGGGCTTCCACGTGGAAACGTTCAACTCGCGCCAACATCCCTTCGGCTCGCTGGCCAAACGCACCATAGGCGACCTGTTCGGCGGCAAAGACACCGCCCGCTACGGCCTCGAACTGTCGTTCGACTCGCTTCTAAGAGGCAAGAACGGCATGATAAGGCGTCAGAAAGTGCTTGACGACTATCTGAGCATCACCATGCAGGAGCCCATCGACGGAGCCGACATTGTGACCACGATAGACGTCGACATGCAGGATCTGGCCGAGCGCTCGCTCATCGACGAGCTGAAAGCCATCAACGGCAACGTGGGCGTGGCCATAGTGATGGAGGTAAAGACGGGCGACGTGAAGGCGATAGTGAACATGACGAAATGTGCCGACGGAGAATATTACGAGATAAAGAACAGCGCCGTGTCCGACCTGCTCGAGCCTGGCTCGGTGTTCAAGACGGCGTCAATCATGGTGGCGCTCGACGACGGCATGGTGGACACAACGTACATGGTAGACACCGGCAGCGGCATCTGGGACATGTACGGGGCAAAGATGCGCGACCACAACTGGCATCGCGGCGGCTACCAGATGCTGCGTCTGCCGCAGACACTCGAATACAGTTCGAACATCGGCGTGAGCCGCATCATAGACAAGTTCTACGCCAAAAATCCCGAGAAATTCGTAGAGGGCATCGACCGCGTAGGCCTGCGCACCGACCTGAAGCTGCCCATCGTGGGCTATGCCCCGCCCCGCATACGCATGCCCAGAAAGAACAAGCACGGGCAATACGTGAACTGGAGCAAGACCGCCCTGCCGTGGATGAGCATAGGCTACGAGACGCAGGTGCCGCCGATATCCACCCTTACGTTCTACAACGCCATAGCAAACAACGGCACGATGATGCGCCCCAGGTTTGTCAAGGCCGTGATGAAAGACGGCAAGGTGATAAAGGAATTTCCGCCTGAGGTAATCAAGCAGCGCATCTGCAAGGAAAAGACGCTGCGCGAAATACAGACAATACTCGAACACGTGGTAAGCCAGGGCCTCGGCAAAAGGGCCGGCTCACAGTCGTTCAAGGTGGCCGGCAAAACCGGTACGGCACAGATATCCAAAGGCGCAGGCGGCTACAAGGCCGGCACCGTGAACTATCTGCTGAGCTTTGCGGGCTATTTCCCGGCCGACGCGCCGCGCTACAGCTGCATTGTGTGCATACAGAAGTCGGGACTGCCGGCATCGGGCGGCGGCATGAGCGGACTGGTGTTCCACAACATCGCCGAAGGCATCATGGCACAGAGCCTGAAACTTGACGTAAGAGACGCCAGAGACGCCACGTCGGAACCTGTGCCCGATGTGAAAGACGGCAACCTCATCGCTGCCGGCTACGTGCTGACCAGCCTCGGCATTCCCACCAACAAGAACTGGAACGGCAACTATGCCGAAGGCAATCCTATATGGGGAAGGACAGGCAAGACAGCCGCGGGCGTGACTCTTGCACGAGGCCGTGAATGGGGAAAGAACACCGTGCCCGACGTAAAAGGCATGGGAGCGCGCGACGCCGTGTTCGCCCTCGAAAGCCGCGGGGTGAAGGTAAGGCTGAGCGGACGCGGCAAAGTGAAACACCAAAGCCTCGCCCCGGGCAGCAGGATAAAGAAAGGAGCCATCTGCTCACTTAAACTTGATTTATAAAACATCACAGACATGATACTGAAAGAGCTTATCAAGAACATCCGCCCCACTGAAATAGTGGGCAGCACGGACGTGGAAATAACGGGCGTGAACATCGACTCGCGCCGCATAGAAAAAGGCCATATATTCGTGGCCATGAGGGGCACACAGACCGACGGGCATGCCTTCATCGGCAAGGCAGAGGCACAGGGAGCGGCCGCCATACTGTGTGAGGAACTGCCACAGGAGCCGGGCAAGGGCGTGACTTACGTCAGAGTGAAGTCTACCGAGGATGCCGCGGGCGAGGTGGCCACAACATTCTACGGCGACCCGTCACGCAAACTGAAGCTCGTCGGAGTGACGGGCACCAACGGGAAGACAACCATAGCCACCTTATTATATAACATGTTCCGCAAGCTGGGCTACCGCTGCGGACTGCTCTCTACCGTATGCAACTACATAGAAGACGAACAGATACCGGCCGACCACACCACCCCCGACCCCATAGAACTTAACCGGCTGCTGGCCCGCATGGTGGAAGCCGGCTGCCGGTATGTCTTCATGGAGTGCAGCTCGCACGCCATAGCGCAGAAGCGTATAGGCGGACTGAAG
>CALNFG010000173.1 GCA_939792625.1 uncultured Prevotella sp. | reverse complement strand
CCTTTCGCAGCGTAAAAGGTAAGCTTCCGTAACCCGAAAGGTAAGGCTTGCACTACGCATCCCCTACCCTGCCTGCCCGCTTCAGCCGCCTTTTCACCCGGTTGACCACCGCCGTGCCTGCCGCCGACATGCAGCAGGCCGCGGCCATGACGGGCAGCACCATGAAGTAACGGCCGGCATAAGGCAGTCCGGCGAGACCGAAAAGCGTGGCCGACAGAGCCGGCGACGCCCCGGCAAAGAAATACCACACAAGACTGTTGCGCCCCACAAGGTTGACAAGACGCAGGCCGTCAAAGCGCTTTGCCAGCGACAGTATGAGCAGCGAAGCAATAATGTTGTCGACAAGAAAGACGGCGGCCGACTCGCCGCAATAAGGCCCGTAAATCATCTCCCACCCCATACGCCACTCATACCACTTCAGCGCCACCAGCAACGCTGCGCACGCCGCAAAGACGGCGGGACGCATGGCGGCGTCGATGCGGCGCTCGAAGGTGCGGTAAAGCATGCCCGCATAAATGAAAATAAGGCTCATCAGGGCTACGCAGGCATACCAGACGAACATTACCTCAAAGGTGAGAAAAAACGAGGCCGCATAGCCCGCAACGCATATCACGGGCACGGCCACGCGCCTCACCGCCGACGGCAGCTGCATCATCAGGGCGAACATGACCTCGGCCACGGCCAGGGCTGCCACAAACCACGAGGCCTGCCCCTTAACGATGGTGAGCAGAACATCGGCAGCTGACTCGCCCGAGCCGTGAAACAGATGCTTGGGCAGGGCCAGCAGGAGAGTGAAAACGAAGTAAGGCAGAACTATGCCGCGGGCCACAGACCTCAGCTTGCGCCGCAGGCTGACATCTGAGCCGGGACTGCAGAAAAGGTAACCGGATATGACAAAAAAGCAGGACAGGGCATTGTCTACGTACAGGCCGTAGTCAATGACGGTACCGCCGGCATAATAAGTCTCGGTATGAAAAAGGTAAATGGCAAGCATGGCATAGCCGCGGGCCGCGTCGATCCACGCCTTGCGGCCGCCCCCTACCCTGTCACCGTAAAAAGAAACATCACCGCTCATCTCTTCTCACAACCGCACAACCGCATAACCCAAAAACCACACAACCTCACCTCACAATGGCAATCTTGCACACCGTGCCCTTATCGCCGGCAGAGGTGGCCGTCATGACCATGTACATGCCTGAAGCCACGGGCCGCCCGTCGAGGTCGCAGCCGTCCCATGTGAACGTTCCGCCGGTGCTGCGCCCCTCGGCCACGAGTACGCCGTTGGACGTGACAATCTTCACGTCGGCGTCAAACGAAAGCCCCGTGATGGTTATAAGTCCCGTGTAACCGGGCTTCACCGGATTGGGATAAGCATAAACATTGTCTTTGGTCATCTCACCGTTAGGCGTGGTGGCATCACTCATGTACGAACACAGCCCCATGTCGGTGCCGAAGAACACCTCTCCCGTGGCACCGTCGATGGCTATCGACTCGATGTTGTCAGACAGCAGCGGCGTGTCGGCCGCCGTAAAATGCTCGAGCTGGGTGTTGTTGTCGCGGCTTATCAGATACACGCCGTTGCCGTTGGTGCCTATCCACTTGCGCCCGGCGTCGTCTACCGCGACAGCCGTCACGTCGGTGCCGCTCAGCAGGTAGTCGCCGTAGTTGGTGCCGTCGTTGCGCGGCACCACATACTGTGTCAGCACGCAGGGATTCATCTGCTCCATCTGCGCCGGCGTCATGTAAAACGGACCCACATCAGTGCCTATCCAGATGTTGCCGTCAATGTCTTCGGTAATGCAACGTATGTTGTAGAAGCCGAGCTGGGCGCCGTTCTGGTTGACAAACGTGCCGTGATATACATTTATCTCGTTGGTGCCGGGACGGAAACAAGCCATGGCAGGATTGGCGAAATGGTTGTTGACAAACCACATCAGTCCGCGGCTGTCCTCCATCAGACCTATCATTCCGGCAAAACTGTAACCGCTGGCCATGAGGTCGTCAACGTCGTGAGCCGCGAAGCCTTCACCCTGCGTATAGCTGAGAAGCGAATTTGACGGTGCCTGGCTGTTGAGCAGCCACAGCGTGCCGTCAGAACTGAACTCCACGGAGTGAACAAAGGTATAATCGTTGCCAAGCTCGGTGTTTCCGTCCAACGCTCCCTGCAGTATGCTGTTGTCACGGTTGAAATAATCCTCCAGACGTCCGTTCCTGAACTCATACATGCCCGACTGCCCTCCGGCAAAGACATGCTCAGGGTCTGACGGGTCGACGGCCAGACAGTTTACGTTACGGTAGATGTAACCCGTTATCGTGTCAAGATTCTCCTGATACACCTGCCACTCGTCGTCATCACAGTCAAGCACCTGCACCGTGCCCGGCCGCTCTGAGTCAGTCATGGCCGAAAGGAAGAAGCCTCCGCTCGTGTACAGCCTGCCGTGGCGCATCTTCATGCAGTAGAACGTGTTGTGACGCGGACCTCCGGGAGCCAGCGTCTCGGCGAGCGCCAGCAGTTCGGGGTCAACCGTTTTTGAGCGCGGCGTGTACGGAGCCACGTAAGTCCAGTTGCCCGGGTCGAGCATGTTCGACGACATCCGGGCCGAATATATACCGTCTGACTCAGAGGCGGCATACAGACTAGAGCCGTCAGAATATACGTAGTTTACGGGGAAACCCAGGTTGTACGTGCCGGTGACCTCGCGGTCGGCCACGTTGATGTCAACCACGCCGAAGCCCGTCGACATATACACATGCGAGCCTATCACGTCGATGCCGTTGATGGTCTTGTCTTCGGTTATCAGCGAGTTGTAATAGTCGGGCATGTTGTCAACGTCACCGCTGCGTGTCATCAGGTCGATGTTGCCATTGTCGTAGACTATCACGAGCCGTCCCGCCGCCTGACACCATGCAATGATCTGTATGCCGCAGTCGCTCAGGGCGTTGGTCTTGTCGTAAGTGACGATGCTTTGGTCGGCCGTGTTGTACGTGTACAGACCTCCCGACGCAAGCACGAAAACGGTGTTGCCGGCCTGCTGTACGTCGGTTATGTCACTGTAAGCCAGATAGTTCTTCCACGTGCCTATGCCGACGGCCGCGGATGTGACCGCCGCCAGCAGCAGGCACGCCGTGACGAGCAAGTTTCTCATAAGATTGTGCATTTCTTTACTGTTCAACGTTGTTTGCGCCCACACATGCTGCAATACATGCCGAGCTTATATATATTAAACAGCAAAAGGTTGGGTTTATTGCCTGTAAGATTGTTTTTTATGCTCCTGGCGAATGTCTTGAAAAACAGCCTCACCGCCGGTTGCAAGCGCAACCGGCATATCCTGTCACCAAGAGTTATCAGCGGAGAATATCCCCGCAGCTCGTCCCTGAAGTCGCAGAGAGTGGCTATGCCTTCTTCCGTCTTGGCCACAAAACCGGAATTAGTCTCAAAATCCTCGAAACTCAGCGTATTGTCCACATGTGAGATGCTGACGCCTGCCTGCTTCAGTGATTTACCGAACAGCACGTCCTCGTATCCGTAACGGCGGAAACGCTCGTCAAAAGGATTTGCAAGCATTATGTCACGGCGGATGAGGAAGTTTGATGTATGGAAACCGTCGTAAGGACTGCACCGGCGCTTCTCGGCCACAGAGTTTCTGTTATACTTGCTTTCATACTCATACCGCAGGTTGCCCTTCATTGTGCCGTCATCTCCGCCCACGGTGTATCCCCCGTAAACCACATCCACTCCGTCGAGGCTGATGTAGTTGCTTATGAACGAAGCGTTGCGCAGCGACATGTCGCTGTCAATGAAGAGCAGCCAGCCGTAGCCGGCCGTGCGTGCGAGAAAGTTGCGTATGGCCGCCCGCCCCGTATTCCTGCTCCTCAACACGTACCGGCATCCGGGCAGGGTGTCGATTCTCCTGTTGCGTGCCACGACTGCAGCATCGGTAGAGCCGTCGTCGGCCACAACTATCTCGTATTTCAGCGCACGGCCCGAGCTTATAATGCTTTCCGCCTGAGCGTGCAATCCGGCCACCAACTCGTAACACTCGTTGTTGTAGCACGGCATAAGTATAGAAAGCTCGCTTATCATCAGGCCAGCTGTTTAAGATATTCCACCAGCCCGGCCACGGCTCTGGCGCGGTGAGAAATCTTGTTCTTGGTCTCGTGTCCCAGCTCCGCAAAGGTGCGGTCGTAGCCGTCGGGACGGAATATCGGGTCGTAACCGAAGCCTCCCTCCCCTCTCCTCTCTTCTGTTATCTCGCCGGTCACCACGCCCTCGAACAGTCTCTCACGGCCGTTCCCGCCGTCAAGTATCAGCGCCACGGCCGTGCGGAAGCGGGCTTTCCTGTTGTCCTTGCCGGCGAGATTGGCCAGCAGTTTGGTCATGTTGGCCTCGCTGTCGTGTCCCGTTCCGCCCGCATAACGCGCCGAATACACACCCGGCTCGCCGCCTAAAGCCTCGACCTCAAGGCCTGTGTCGTCGGCAAAACAGCTCATGCCGTACTTATTGTATATGTAACGCGCCTTCTGCAGGGCGTTTTCTTCTATCGTATTGCCTGTTTCGGGTATGTCGTCATGACAGCCTATGTCGGCAAGCGAAAGCACTTCTATGCCGCTGCCGGCAAGCATCTCGCGAATCTCGGCGAGCTTATTCTTATTGTTTGTGGCAAAAACTATCTTCATTGTTGTCATTTGTTAACAG
>CALNFG010000172.1 GCA_939792625.1 uncultured Prevotella sp. | reverse complement strand
TTTTTGCATAAAATATTTATGAATAAACTGTGTCACTGCAGCCTGCTTACCTGAAACAAAGTACAGGAACCACGCCGACAGCCCCATATTGGGGTGACAGTAAGACCATTAACACCATTATTTATGATAAAAAACACGTCTTACGTGTTCACTTTTTCTGCAAATTGCATCTTTTTAGATATATTAAGAAATGCAAGATGAAATTTGTTGCTTATTTAAGATAAAAGGAATAAATTTGCAGCATTATTTTACGATTATAAAACAAAAGAAACATACTTGCATGAATAAGAAAACCTGGATAATAATAACAATAGCCGGAGTCATACTGATAGGCAGCATAGCATATCTCGTCGTAACACTTCAAAAGCAAAAGCAGGAAAACAAAGCCATGCTTGAGCTTGCCGAGCTCGACAAGAAAGAAATGGAAAACGAGTATATGCAATTCGCAAACCAGTATAGCGAGATGAAGACGCAGATAAGCAATGACTCCATCGTCGCACAGCTCACGGCAGAACAGGAAAAGACTCAAAGACTGCTTGAAGAACTGAGACAAGTGAAAAGCAGCGACGCGAGAGAAATTGCCCGTCTGAAAAAAGAACTCGCAACCGTAAGAGCCGTCTTGCGCAGCTATGTATTGGAAATAGACTCTCTGAACCGTCTGAACCAGAATCTGATGGAGGAAAATTCAAGAGTCAAGAACCAGTATTCGGAAGCTACACGACAGATTGAAGGCTTAAGCTCGGAGAAAGCATCACTCTCTGAGAAGGTGGCCATAGCTGCACAGCTCGATGCCACGGGCATAAGCATGACACTTAAGAACAAACGTGGTAAAGCCACTAAGAGTATAAAGAAATGTAAGACTGTACAGGTGAACTTCACCGTAAACAAGAATGTCACCGCTCAAAGCGGCATGAAGACATTCTATGTAAGAATAACATCTCCGACAGGCACACTGCTCGGCAATGGCGGTTCGTTCCCATACGAGAACAGAAATCTCAGCTGTACGATGAAGAAGACAGTCGAATACGGGGGCCAGGAACTCGCCCTTACTACTTATTGGGAAGTTGCTCAGACACTTGTTGACGGCACATATCAGGTCAGCATATTCGCAGACGGAAACATGATTGGTTCAAGAAGTTTTACATTTAAATAATGATAAGATTAACAAGCGCCATATTCGTCTTATGCATCGCATCGGCAGCGTCAGCACAACAGACACTTAGTCTTGACAGCTGCCGGGCACTGGCAATACGCAACAACAAGCAGCTCAGCATTTCAAGGCTGAAACAGGAAGTTGCCAGGAATACCAGCAAAGCGACCAAAACAAAGTATCTGCCAAAAATAGATGTTCTTGGCGGGTACGAATATACCAGCAGAGAGATTTCTTTGCTGAGCGACTATCAGAAGACAGAAATAAGCAATATCGGTAATAAGGCTACCGGAATGCTCGGCAACGAGTTGACTCCCATCATCACAAGCCTTACACAACAGGGAATCATCACGCCCGAACAGGCTTCACACTTAGGCAATTTCATCTCACACTTCGGTTCTTCAATGGGCGAAGTGCTGAATCATGCAGGCCAGAAGATCGTGGATGCTTTCGAGACAGACACACGAAACGTGTTCATGGCATCGGTAATGCTTAAACAACCAATCTTCATGGGCGGTGGCATAATAGCTGCCAACAAGATGGCAAAAATAAACGAAGAGCTCACCCGCAACAGCACCGAAGCCGCAAGACAAAGCACCCTCTACGATATTGACCAGGCCTATTGGACCGTCGTATCACTCAAACACAAGCAAAAACTTTCGCACAGCTATCTCGACCTTGTGCGCAAGCTGGACGACGATGTCGCCAAAATGATACGCGAAGGAGTGGCTACACGGGCAGACGGTCTCAGGGTGAACGTAAAGGTGAATGAGGCGGAAATGACTGTCACTCAGGTTGACAACGGACTGTCACTGGCAAAGATGTACCTGTGCCAGCTATGCGGTCTGCCGCTCGACAGTAACATAACGCTCGAGGACGAAAACAAAGAAAACATAATAACAGAGGATGTTTCAGGCGACGCCGACATACAAACAGCAATAAGCAATCGTCCTGAACTGAAGATGCTCGAGAATGCAGTAGGCATCAGCGAGCAATCCACCAAGATAACAAGAGCTGCATACCTGCCACAGGTTGCGCTGACAGCAGGCTACACCGCCACCAATCCTAACATATACAATGGCTTTGAAAACAAATTCGCCGGTGTATGGAATGTTGGCGTTATGGTCCGCATTCCGGTATGGAACTGGTTCGAAGGCAGTTACAAAGTAAAGTCAGGCAAGATCGCGACAAGCATTGCGAGACTTGAGCTGAACGAAGCAAAAGAGAAAGTTGAGCTGCAAGTGAGCCAGAGCAAATTCAAAATAAATGAAGCCAGCCGACGCCTCACAATGGCCAACAAAAGCGTGAGCAGCGCCGAAGAAAACCTCCGCAGCGCGAATCTCGGATTCAAGGAAGGTGTCATGCAGACCACCGACGTGATGGAAGCACAGACAGCCTGGCTTCAGGCTCAATCGCAAAGAATAGATGCAGAAATAGATGTCAAACTAAGCCAAATCAATCTCAAGAAGGCACTTGGTATATTAGAATAGAATCGTTATGTCAGAACAAACACAAAGAAGAAACATCATCATAGCAATAGCAATTGCAGTTATAGCAGTGGTAGTGGCTGTAACAATAGGCACCATAGCTCTGAAGAAAGAGCCGGACATCATACAGGGACAAGTAGAAGTGTCCGAATACAGAGTATCAAGCAAGGTGCCCGGACGCGTACTCGAGCTGCGTGTGGAAGAAGGCGACTACGTTAAGGTGGGCGACACACTGGCTATCATCGACGCTCCTGACGTGAAAGCCAAGATGATGCAGGCCGAATCGGCAGAGAACGCCGCGGCGGCAATGAGCGAGATGGCAAACAAAGGTGCACGCAAGGAACAGATACGCGCGGCATACGCACTGCTCCAGCAGGCAAAGGCAGGTCTTGACATAGCGAAGAAATCGTACGAACGCGTGCAGCGTCTGTTCGACGAAGGTGTGATGACCGCACAGAAACGCGACGAGGCATTTGCCAACTACAAAGCCCTTGAGGCACAGGCCAAAGCGGCACAAAGCCAATATGACATGGCCGTAAACGGTGTACGCCTTGAAGAAAAGAAGGCCGCAGCTGCCCAGGTGAACAGAGCCAAAGGTGCTGTTGAGGAAGTGAACTCATACATAAACGAGACAATGCAGATCTCACAGAAGGAAGGCGAAGTGAGCGATATATATCCAAAGACCGGCGAACTGATTGGTGCCGGCTCGCCGATAATGTCCATCTCGCTTATGAACGACATGTGGGGAACATTCAACATACGCGAAGACCAGCTCAACGGCATGAAGGTGGGCAGTGTGTTCAAGGCATTCCTGCCGGCATTCAACAAGGAAATCCGCATGAAGGTGTTCTACATCAAGGACCAAGGTTCGTATGCCACATGGAAAGCGACGAAGTCGAACGGACAATACGATCTGAAAACATTTGAGGTGAAAGCACGTCCGCTGGACAAGATAGACGGTCTGCGTCCCGGCATGTCCCTGATAATAAAGAGATAACAAGTGCAGAGTGGAAGATTCATAGACCGCGTTTTCGGCCTTGCGGCGAGAGAATGTAGGATACTGAAATCAAATCCGGTTTATCTCTTGTGCATGGTTGTTTTTCCTTTGTTCGTGACATATTTATTCACATCACTTATGAACGAAGGACAACCACAGAATCTGCCTATCGGCATAGTTGACCTTGACAACACCGCTACTACACGCAAACTTGAACGGACGCTCGATGCCTTTCCGGGCACAAAGATAGTGAAACGATACAGCGACGTGAGCGAGGCACGCCGCGCCATGCAGCATAACGAGATATACGGTTTCCTGCTCTTTCCGGAAGGTACCACCGACAAACTGCTGTCGGCACGCCGTCCTGACATATCATTATACTACAGCAACACGTCTTTGACGGCCGGTTCGCTCGTCTTCAAAGACCTTAAAACGATATCCCTTCTCGGTTCGGCGGCAGTGGGCTCATCCACCATGTCGGCCAAAGGATACACACAAGAACAGATAAACACGTTCCTGCAACCGATTGCCCTCGACTTCCATGCAGTGAACAATCCATGGGTGAACTACAACATCTATCTCAGCACGACACTCGTTCCGGGCACATTCTTCCTGTTCATTTTCCTCATAACAGCCTATTCGGTAGGCTCGGAGCTGAAACACAAAAGCGCCCGCAAATGGCTGACAATGGCTGGAGGCAACATCATGACGGCCCTGTTCGGCAAGCTGCTGCCACAGTTTATCATACACATGGTTGTCATCCTGATTTACTCAATCTACGTTTTCGGCATACTTGATTTCCCCCATCCCGGCGGCATAATCCCCATAATGGTGCTCTCACTACTTTGCGTGCTCTCGGCACAGGGACTCGGCCTGTTCTTCTTCGGCATATTCCCGTCCATGCGCATGTCCATGAGTGTCTGCTCACTGCTTGCCGTTCTCGGTTTCTCGTTTGCCGGCACGGCATTCCCTGTGTTCGCCATGGATCCGGAACTCGAAATACTTGCCAACATATTCCCACTGCGTCATTTCTTCATGATCTACCAGATAAGCATCTTCAACGGCATGCCTC
>CALNFG010000171.1 GCA_939792625.1 uncultured Prevotella sp. | reverse complement strand
AATCAAGCTATTGGCAATATGCCGTCTTTTATCCTGCAAAACATGGCCTTTTACACGCTGAAAGGTGGCCTTTTGGATAGCAAAAGGCCACCTTTTGCAACGCTGATTGCTAAGTCTTGAGCCGTCAGTTTTTACTTTTTTACGCATAAAATGAATATAAGGTGTGATGCCATTGTGCCGGTGAAGTGCGGAAAAATGTTGCTAAAACTTTCACATTCATTCTAAAAATGTAATAGGAAACGGCCGAATGTTAGCCTCTTTGTTCTTTTTACTCCTATTTTTACGGCTTATGTTTGTTTGCAGTAGTCAATTACATAGTCTCTTCCATGTACCTTGCGGCGGTCTGTTGTTTAACCATTTATGGGGTGGGTAAGGGAGTTTTCGTATGTAAAATAAATAATTTTGAATATATTTTGCAGTTTTGCCTAATTGTCGTATATTTGCAACGTCGGGGACTTTTGTCCTTGGCAGACATATGGGAATTAAGAAGCGTTATGCTCTTTCATTGAGACTGGAAACCTGAGAAATTTCTAATTACAAACAATGAATGGCATGATGGTTCTCACGCATGGCGTGGGCTGCTATCATAACATCTGTTTGTAATGGGCTTTCTCAGGGCCTCTGGTTGAAGATGTGGAGTGTTGCAGTTCCACGCTTCAGCATATAAATACAGGTTTTCAGGAACTGGAAGGCCGACTTAAAAACACAAACTATCATGAAAAAGATTTTTTTTGCAGTTGTAGCTGCGATGTTCTCGATGTGTCTGAACGCACAAAACAATTTAGGAGAGACAATCTCGAAAAGTGTAGAAAGGATGAAAAATCTTAAGGAACTGACTGAAAAAAAGCCAAAGTCGACGGGGGTAGCAGATGTAGATGCTTTCGGGCAGGATGTTTATAATGCCGCTATTACTGCCATGGCGAACAGTGAACAGCTTGAGGATTTTTATAAACGTGAAATTGGAGAAACAAAAGATGGTGTTACAGATGTGACCATAACTAAGCCGAAACTTGAAGACTGGGTGGCTCTTGGAGCTACGCTCACTGCTGAAGGAGCATCAATAAAGGCTGCTGCGGATAAGGGTACAAAGGCTGTCGAGGCTGTGAAAGGTGTCAAAAATCCTCTTGCAGCAGGAAAATTGGCTAAAATGATGAATTGGACTAAAGATGTGTTGCCTGTCATTACTGAAGAATCAGTAAACCAGGTGCAGGCTGTAAGCCAAATAATATCAACGTTGAAGTCTGGTGGAAATCTGTAACTGATGAGAGGTTTTATATTGACTGTTTGTCTTGCTGTGTCCGTGCTTTGTATCCGGGCGCAGCAGGACGCTCGTCCGGTAGTTGGTGTGGCGGAGTTCACTTGTGACGCTGAAAGCCCTTATTCACGGCTCGTTACCGAAAAGGTAGTCGAGATGCTAACAAACACAAAACGTTTTAGGGTGGTTGACCGTACAAGTATTGACAAAATACACGCAGAACTTGAATTGCAAAAGTCAGAGGCTTTTCTTGACAGCAAGAATAGAGTGGAGCAGGATGTAGCCATTGCCGCAGAAAAGATGATTACCGGTCACATAACCAAAATACCCGTATATGCTATGCGTAACGGAAACGGCTCACTGCGTGGTTATAAGGCCAGCGTGGCCTTCGAAATGAAAGTTGTCGATGTGGCGACAGGGTTAAGTACCGAAGCAACGAGCTTTCAAGGCAAGGCAAGCGATGAATTTTTGTCGCCTGAAAGCGCTGTTACGGCTGCAATGCAGTCTCTTCAAGAAGAAATTGCAGAGTATTTTCGCGTCAACTTCCCCGTAACGGCCAAGATAGTACGCATCCTCTCAGAGAATGGAGGGCGTGCGCGTATGGTGTTGTTGTCTGCCGGAACGGAGCAAGGTATAAAGAAAGGGGATGTCTTCAAGATTGAAAATGTTGAGATGATAGATGGGTCTCCCTATTTTACCGAACTTGGCAAGGCGACCGTAAAGCGTGTTGCAGGCGGCAATTTTTCAGAGTGTGAGGTGAGCAAAGATGCCGGCTTGTCTGTAGCTGAGAAGTTCAAGGCGGCAGAAATGTTGCAATTTAAGTTGGTAACTAATAAATGACGGTGTTATGGTAAGATGTTTGTTGATGATGCTTTGCGTCTTGTTTTGCAGTGAAGTACATGCGCAATACCAAGTCAAATATGTCTCTTCGGACGGTGATTTGGTAAAGATGAGATGCTTAGGGTACGCCGGTAAAACTAAGGAAGCCGTCGTCGACGCGGAGCTTTCGGCTGTCAAGACGGTGTTGTTCCAGGGCGTTAGCGGTGAGTCGCGCTTTTCTTCAGCTTTGATTAATGTGCCGGAGAAAGAGGCTGTGAAAGGAAACAAAAAGTATTTCAATGATTTTTACGATGGTGGCTACCAGCGTTTTATTGTCTCGTCTGAAATCCTTTCAAAGTTGAAAAAGGATGCGTCAAAACGTAAAAGTATAACAGTTGATGTGACTGTGAATGTCCGCGCTTTGCGTGAAGACCTTGAACGGAGCGGCATAATAAGGAAATTCGGATTATAAATAGTATTTAAATATGAGGCGGATATTTATCGCATTTGTAATTTGGGGTGGCATTTTGCCTCTTCTTGCACAAGAAACGGTTACGGTACAGCCAAGGATAATGGTGGTACCTTACGTCAAACAGGGTGAAGACATACGCACGGTGCTTGAGGCGGATGTCAACAAACGTATTGTAATGGCTAAGATACGTGAGGCTTTTGACACACGCGGTTTCACCACGGTTGACTTCATTGCGCGGTTGAAAGCGTTGTCAACGACATCAGGATTATCTATGGACAATCAGGCTGATTTAAAGTCGATGATTGTACAGCAGTCGGGCGCAGACGTGTATGTTGATGCCGAAATGGATGTCTTGTTATCGTCAAGTGGCAATTCGGTCAAAGTCATTGTTACGGCGTATGATGTCTCCACGGGCAACTCATTGTCAAATAAAATAGGCGACAGCGGCAAGTTTTATACTGATGATATTGGCCGTTTGGCGTCCAAGGCGATAGAAAGCTGCGCTGATGAGTTTCTGAATACGATGCAGACGAAGTTCAATGACATTGTGCAAAACGGTCGTTCAGTAAGTGTCACGATAGGCTTTGACGCAGCATCGGCTCTTTCCATGTCTTCTGAAATCGGTAATGACGGCCTTACATTGGCCGATGAGATAGAGCTTTGGATGAGTGAGAATGCTTACAAGAACAATTATCATGTGCAGGGAACGACTGACAAACAGATGATTTTTGATGATGTTCGCATACCGTTAAAAGACAAGAACGGAAACAATTACAATATAAATAAGTTTGGTCTTGAGTTTTTGAAGTTTGCAAGGAAGCATGGTCTGAAGATACAAAGGGACATTTCAAACAATTCACTCGTGGTAACCATCAAATGAGATTGCTTATGAAAACACGTATTTTATTGCTTTTTTGCATGACCTGTTTAGGGCTTTCGTATGTTAGTGCACGCAATGTGGTGATTCATGTAGCTGTGGCTGTGCGTTCGGGCCAACCGTTTTTCGATGATAATTCGTCTCGTGTTTTGGCTTCAAATATGCGAGCTGCAATGTCTTCAAATGGAATAATGTCGGATGGATACAGCGGCATTGTAGTGTGCCCATCGCTGGATTTGGTTGGAAAAAACGTGATAGAGGGTGGTATGCGGAGTATTATTGTTTTTGATTTTCAACTTACATTAACAATGCTTCATACAATTACGGGGGCAGAGTTCGCTTCCATGACTGTTCCGTTGCGTGGCGAAGGCTATTCGGAAAGTGGTGCTTGCGCCACTGCTATACGGAAAATCAGCCCTGACGACAAGAGGATAGCTGGCTTTCTTGAAACCGGTTGTGAGCGTGTGGCGGACTATTACAGAGATAACATCTCATCAATCATAACAATGGCGCAGGTAAAGGTTAGTATGAAGCAATACGGCGAGGCTCTTGCTTTGTTATCTTCTTTTCCTTCGTCGTTGGATGGTTACAGCCGTGTGGCGGATGAAATGAAGAAGGTCTACGCTATGTGGCAGTTAGACGTATGTGGACAAATCATGCAACAAGCGAGAAATGCTTATGCAGTGGGTGATTATGATACAGCAGTAGAACTTCTTGGAGAGGTGGATATGCAAGGTAGTTGTGCCGTAGAGGCTAAGGCTCTTGCAGCAGACATTAAGAAGTCGATAGATAAAGAGCGTGCCGACGAACTGCAGATTTACAATAAGTTAATAGACATTGAGGTTGATTTGGAGAAGCAACGGTTGAAAACTATCGAAAATGTGGCTAAGGCTTATTACAAGCGTCAGGATAATTATGTTTATCTTGTGTGGTAAAATTATAGGCCGTTGTCGGTACACAAGGGCTTGATTGGGTCGGAATGCATACTTACATTTTGGGTTATGGTAAGTATGTTTTCCGACCTTTTGCGTTTATTTAATTCTAATTTGGGGTTCGGCGGCATGATAACCAATTGTATTGATTTATTTCTTGTCTGCGTATGGCGGTTTTATTCAGTCATAGACGGTCATATTCACACATTAGGTTTAAGACGTGTGACAGTGTGGCTTTTTACTAGTGACAAAGGTGCTTATATTCAATGCTTTTCTAATTGACGGTAAATCGCTTTGCAAAACATGGCCTTTTACACGCTGAAAGGTGGCCTTTTGGACGGTAAAAGGCCACCTTTT
>CALNFG010000170.1 GCA_939792625.1 uncultured Prevotella sp. | reverse complement strand
TGGTGACGCTGAGCGTGTTTAACGGCTTTCACGACCTGGTGGCATCGTTCCTGACGGCTTTCGACCCTCAGCTCGAGGTGGTGCCGGCAATGGGGAAGACGGCGCCGGCCGACGACCCCGTGCTGAAGCGCATCAGGGAGCTGCCGGCCGTGGGGGTGGCCACGGAGTGTGTGGAGGACCAGGCTCTGGCCGTGTACCGTGACCGTCAGGCCATGGTCATGGTGAAGGGTGTGGACGACAATTTTGACAGCCTGACGCACATCAACGACATTCTTTACGGCAGCGGCTCGTTCGCCCTGCATGCGGCCAATCTGCAGTATGGCACGGTGGGCATAAGGCTGGCCGACAATCTGGGCATGTCTGCCGACTGGGACGGCTGTCTCAGGATATACGCCCCGCGGCGCGAGGGTCAGCTGGACATGATGAACCCTGCGGAGGGCTTTGTGGAAGACTCGCTGATATCGCCCGGCGTGGTGTTCTCGGTCAGGAACGGGCGGTATGACAGCGAGTATGTGCTTACCTCCATAGGCTTTGCCCGCAGCCTGTTCGGGCTGCAGGGCATGCTCTCGCAGCTCGAGCTGAGGCTGAAGCCCGGCTCTGACATCGACGCCGTGAAAGCCGAGATGCGTAAAATTGCGGGCGACAGGTATTTGGTTCTTGACCGTCTCGAGCAGCAGGCCGACACGTTCAAGATAATGAAGATTGAGAAATTCATAGCGTACATCTTCCTCACGTTCATTCTGGCCGTGGCCTGCTTCAACATCATCGGCTCACTCTCGATGCTCATCATCGACAAGAAGGCCGATGTGGTGACGTTGCGCAACATGGGTGCCACGGACAGGCAGATAACGCGGATATTTCTGTTTGAGGGGCGCATGATATCGGTGATGGGTGCCGTGTCGGGCATTTTGCTGGGGTTGCTGCTGTGCTGGTTGCAACAGCAGTTCGGCCTTGTGTCGCTGGGGCAGAGCAGCGGCTCGTTTGTGGTCGATGCTTATCCCGTCAGCGTGCATCCCGGGGACATAGTGCTGATATTTGTCACCGTTGTGGCCGTGGGCTTCGCCTCGGTGTGGTATCCTGTGAGATATTTCGCCAAAAGGCTGCTTTAGGTGTGAGAAGAAGTTAGAGAAGTTATCACTCGCTTCGCGAGTTAGAAGTTAGAGCCATTACCTTTCGCGGATGTCATCCTGCAAAGCATTTGTCTTTAACTACCGAGCGGCTCAAGCCGCGATAACTTCTTTAACTACATTAACTACCTGACTAATGGCTTTAACTTCTCTAACTTCTTTAACTTCTTTAACTTCTTTAACTTCTTTAACTCCTAACGAGCGAAGCGAGCGATGACTACATTAACTACCTGACTAATGGCTTTAACTTCTCTAACTTCTTTAACTTCTAACGAGCGAAGCGAGTGATAACTTCTTCTTGGGAAAAAACTATCTTTCTGCCCAGTCGCCCCGGTCAAGGTTGCGGTAGCTTATGGCCTCGGCCAGATGCTGCGGTAGAACGTTTGCCGAGGCTTCAAGATCGGCTATTGTGCGTGCCACTTTCAGTATGCGGTTATATGCCCGCGCCGACAGGTTGAGCTTCTCCATGGCTGTGCGCAGCAGTTGTATGCCGGCAGAGTCGGGCTCGGCATACTGATGTATCATGCGCTCGGTCATCTGCGCGTTGCAGTGTATGCCCTTGTGCTTGCTGAAGCGTACGGCCTGTATGTCTCTTGCCTTTATCACCCTTTCGCGTATCGAGGCGCTGCTCTCGCTCTGTGTGGCGCTCGATATGTCTTTAAAAGGTACGGGTGTTATCTCTATCTGTATGTCGATGCGGTCGAGCAGCGGGCCGCTGATTTTGTTCAGATATCTTTGTATCTGTCCCGGCGTGCATACACACTTGTGTGTGGGGTCGTTGTAGTATCCGCACGGACAGGGATTCATCGATGCCACGAACATGAACGAGCATGGATATTCAACGGTGTATTTGGCTCGTGCTATGGTTATCTTGCGGTCTTCGAGCGGCTGGCGCAGCACCTCAAGCGTTGACTTGTTAAACTCAGGCAGCTCGTCGGCAAACAGCACTCCGTTGTGTGCAAGCGATATCTCGCCGGGCTGGGGACTGGAGCCGCCGCCAACCAGTGCGGCCTGTGAAATGGTGTGATGAGGCGAGCGGAACGGGCGCCGGGATATGAGCGACATGTCGGCGCCGAGCTTGCCTGCAACCGAGTGGATTTGCGTTGTCTCAAGACTTTCGGCCAGCGACAGTGGCGGAAGTATCGACGGCAGGCGCTTGGCCATCATCGACTTGCCGCTGCCCGGCGGCCCTATCATTATCAGGTTGTGTCCTCCGGCGGCTGCCACCTCCATTGCGCGCTTTACGTTGTCCTGGCCGCGCACGTCGGCAAAGTCGAGGTCAAAATGGCTCTGGCGTTCGTAAAACTCGCGGCGGGTGTCGATGACCGTCGGCTCGAACGTGCCGTTGTCGTTGAGAAACCGTACGACATCGAGCAGATTGTCCATGCCGTAGACGCTCAGGCGATTTACCACGGCAGCCTCGCGTATGTTGTCTTTCGGCACCAGCAGGCCCTTAAACTCCTCTTTACGTGCCCTTATTGCTATGGGCAGAGCCCCGCGCACGGGCTGAATCTTTCCGTCAAGGCCCAGTTCGCCGATGAGCATGTACTCCGAAAGATGTTCCGGCCTGACCTTGCCCATGGCGGCCAGCAGGCCTATGGCTATTGGCAGGTCGTAGCCGCTGCCTTCTTTACGCAGACCGGCGGGAGCGAGATTGATTGTGATGTCGGCCACCGGCACTTTTATGCCGTTGTTCTTCAGGGCGGCCACGATGCGGTCGCGGCTCTCGCGGACAGCGGCATCGGCAAGTCCTGTGAGATGAAACATCACACCTTTCGTCATGCTTACCTCTACGGTCACGGTGGTGACCTCAAGACCGTTGACTGCTGCGCAATAAGTCTTGACAAGCATAAGAAAATCAGTTAAGCAGAACTTTCAGGCGTGACTCTATGTCGTTCAGTTTCAAGTCACGCTCTACAACATGTCCTTGTGCATTAAATAAAATATTCTCGGGGACGGCGCCAAAAGAGAACTTTTCGAGCAGTTCGCTGTCAAACATCTTTTGGTCGCACACGATGATCGTGGATGTGGAGTCGCCAAACAGCGACGCCTTGCAGCGTTGTCTGCTCGCGTCGAGACTGATTCCGAGCAGACAGAGCCTGTCTCCGTATTCTTTTTTCATACGTGTCAGTCTGTCGCGCAGATTGCGGCTTTCATAGTTCCAGTCGGCCCATGTGTACACTACGGCCACTTTGCCGCGCAAGTCGGCGTCTGTCACGGTTTTGCCGTCGATGTCTTTCGTTATGAACGACGGCATTTTCCCGCCCGGACGACAGTTGCTCATCGTCCTTGCATGGCGTGCCATACGTGCCACGTGCCCGTTTTTGGGCTGTGCCTTCTGCACTATGTCTATGAGTTTGCGGGTTTTGCCTGCGTCTGCGTTCTTTGCCGTGACAAAATATTTCCTCAGTATGTATACGCTTACGGCCGACTGCGGGTTGTTCTTTATGAACTGTTCGGCATATTTTGTTACTTCCGGCGGCGACGCCTTGGCTATCTGTTGGCGAAAACCGTTCATCAGCTTGTTCTCGTCAGTGCCTTTTATCTCTATCTCTTTCAGGTGAGACGCGTCACCGCTGATGGTTACTGATTTGCCGGGCTCGGCAAACACAGGCTGTTCCGAAAAGTTAGGAAAGACAATGACAAGGGTGCCGTTTTCCTTGCACGGTGTCTCGAATGTGAAACGTCCGCCCTCAACCTTTATCGTATCCACTCCGTCGAATACTCCGTCGGGGCTGTAAACGTAAAACTCACCCTGGTTAAGGTTGAGTAACCGGCCTTCAAGACTGAAGTAACCGCTGCGTGAGCCGCAGGCAACCAAAACCAGAGTGAGTGTACAGATATAAATAAGCCGCTTCATGCGTCAGCTTTTTTATTTGCTGACTTTTGACAGCTCGAGGTCGTTGTTGGCGTAAGTAGCGAGTGACGGATCTTTCTGCAATGCGCTCTTCAGGTAAGAAGAAGCGGCGTCATTGTTGCCCTGACGTGCGTTGAGGATAGCCTGCAGATAGTCTGTCATGGCGTCTTTGTTCTCAATGCTGTTCAGAGTGTTGGCAGCTCCGGCATAGTTCTTGTTAAGAATCTGTGCCAGTGCGGTAGTGTTGCAGTTGATGCCTTTCAGATTCTGTTCGGCTGTTGCATAGTCACCCTTTGCAAGGTTGAGTGAGCCCAACACCTTGTTGTAGTCACCAGCAGTGTTACCCTTTGCTATGTAGTTCTCGGCTTCGCTTACGTTTCCGCTCTTGAGAGCCATCAGACCGAGGTTGGCGTTTACTTCGGCAGCATTGCCGTTTACGCTCTGTGCCTTTGCCAGATAGTTCTTTGCTTCGGCATCGTTACCTTTTGCAAATTCTATTGCGGCAACGTTGTTGAATGCGCGGTAGTCATTGGGATATACTTCTGTTGTCTTCTTGTATATAGCCTCTTTTGCATCAATGTCGCTTTCCAGAGTTGCGGCATACAGCATTTCGTCAACGCTCAGCTTGGTGGCGTCGGTCTTGTACTGCTCCTTAATCTGTTCGTCGCTGCGTCCTATTGTCTCATAGTTGATGATGAGGCGTGAGCGGCGGAGTTCGGGCAGAATACCGTCAGCAAGCTCGCGGAAGCCGGCAGACATGTTGCGGATTTGCTGCTCGCGCT
>CALNFG010000169.1 GCA_939792625.1 uncultured Prevotella sp. | reverse complement strand
CTCATAAAAGAGCTGCAAAACCACGTGAAGCATGAGACCGCGCCTTACAAGTATCCGCGCATAATAGAGTTTGTGGACGAACTGCCAAAAACAATCAGCGGCAAGATACGACGTGTGGAGATAAGAAACAAAGACAGCAAGAAGAAATAACCTACGGACGGCGGCGCTCACGCACGGAGTGCCGCCTCACCGGATTACAGCATTGCAGATGGACAAGCGACTGGTGATAAAGGTGGGCAGCAACGTGCTGACCCGCAGCGACGGAAAACTCGATGTCACACGCATGTCGGCGCTCGTGGACCAGCTGGCGCAACTGCGCGGCATGGGCTACGGCATCATTCTGGTGTCGAGCGGAGCAGTTGCAAGCGGACGCGGAGAAATCACACCGGACCGCAAACTCGACAGCGTGGGACAACGGCAGCTGTACTCCGCCGTGGGGCAGGCAAAACTTATTAATACGTATTACGCCCTGTTCCGTGAGTACAAAATAGCCGTCGGGCAAGTCCTCACCATGAAAGAGAGCTTCGCCTCACGCCGCGAGTATCTTAACCAGCGTGCCTGCATGACGGTGATGCTCGACAACGGCGTGGTGCCGATAGTCAACGAGAACGACACCGTGAGCGTAACCGAACTGATGTTTACGGACAACGACGAGCTGTCAGGACTGGTGGCATCAATGATGGACGCCGAGACACTTGTCATCTTGAGCGACGTTGACGGCATTTACGACGGCAGACCGGGCGACGCATCGGCAAGGCTGATAACGCGGGTGGAACACGGAACTGACATCTCCGGCTGCATCAGGCGTGAGAAGAGCAGCCTGGGGCGCGGCGGAATGACGGCAAAATGCAACATAGCACGCAAAGTGGCCGATGAGGGAATACGGGTAATAATAGCCAACGGCAGGCGCGACGGCATACTGACAAGTCTCGTCACAAAGCCGCAGGACACACCACACACAGAGTTTGTGCCCGCATCGAAGCCCGCATCAAACGTCAGAAAATGGATAGCCCACAGCGTAAGCTTCACAAAAGGCACGATAAGAGTGAACGACAAGGCGGCTGAAGCTTTGCGCAGTGACAAAGCGGCAAGCCTGCTGCCGGTAGGCGTAACGGCTGTTGAAGGCGACTTCGGCGAAGGCGACCTCATCGACATAGTTGACGGTAACGGCAGAAAAATAGCAGTGGGACGTTCAGCTTACGGCAGCGAAGAGGCACGAGCCTGCGCCGGGAAGCACGGCATACGCCCGCTGGTACGTTACGAATATATGTACATGGAGTGAGCATCCGGCGCATGCCGCCGCTAATCTTAAACAACCGGAAATGATTTACCACGACATATTTGAAAAAGTAAAGGCCGCCGGCAGGGAACTCGCACAAATCCCTGACAACGTAAGAAACAGAGTGTTGACCGGCCTTGCCGACGCCGTAATCAGAAACAAAGACATGCTGCTCGCGGCCAACGCCGACGACCTGAGCCGGATGGACCGGCGTGACCCCATGTACGACAGGCTTATGCTGACGGCCCGGCGCATTGACGACATCGCACGCGACATACGCCACGTGGCAGAATTGCCGTCGCCGCTGGGTCACACCTGCGGAACGAAGACTCTTCCCAACGGTCTGCATCTGTGGCGGGTCAGTGTGCCGTTCGGCGTCATCGGCGTGATATACGAGTCGCGGCCGAACGTCAGTTTCGACGTGTTCTCGCTCTGCTTCAAGTCCGGCAACGCCTGCATACTGAAGGGCGGACACAACGCCGAAAGCTCAAACAGAGCCATCGTCGGTCTCATTAAGGACACGCTGCGCGACAACGGATTATGTCCGCGGCACTCGGTGGAACTGCTGCCGCCCACACACGAGGCCGCGGCTGAACTGCTCGCAGCCGTCGGATATGTCGACCTGTGCATTCCGCGGGGAGGAAAAAGACTGATACAATTCGTCCGCGACACGGCCAGAGTGCCCGTGATAGAAACCGGGGCCGGTGTGGTGAACACTTACTTTGATGCCGACGGCGACGCTGAAATGGGCACACGGATAATATACAATGCCAAGACGCGGCGCGTAAGCGTGTGCAACGCGCTCGACTGTCTCATCATACACCGGTCAAGACTGGCCGACCTGCCGCGCCTCTGCCTCCCTCTGGCCGGCAAGGAGGTCAGGATTTATGCCGATGACGAAGCGCTCAAAGCACTGAAAGGCCAATATCCGGAACGCCTGCTGCGGCAAGCCGAATCAGACAGTTACGGCACCGAGTTCATGGACTACATGATGTCGGTGAAGACCGTGCCGTCACTCGACGCCGCACTGCACCACATCGCCGTCTACGGCTCGGGGCACAGTGAGTGCATCATAACGCAAAACGCGGACGCGGCAGAAAAATTTAAAAGATGTGTCGACGCCGCCTGTGTGTACTGGAACGCACCGACAAGCTTCACGGACGGCGCACAGTTCGGTCTCGGGGCCGAGATAGGCATCAGCACACAGAAGCTCGGACCGCGCGGCCCGATGGGGCTTGAGGCTCTGACAACATACAAATGGATTATAGAGGGGAACGGACAGACAAGGGAATAACCCTCTTTCAGGACAACAACAGAACATAAAGCAACAAGAATAAAGAAATGAAAACATTCATCAACGTTGAAGACCTCGGCGACCTGAAACAGGCTCTTGCCGAGGCAAAGGAGATTAAGGACGACAGATACAAATACCAGCAGTTGGGCAAGAACAAGACTCTGCTGATGATATTCTTCAACAACAGCCTGCGCACACGTCTCAGCACGCAGAAAGCGGCGATGAATCTGGGCATGAACGTGATTGTGCTTGACGTCAACGCCGGCGCGTGGAAGCTGGAGACCGAGCGCGGAGTAATAATGAACGGAGACAAGAGCGAGCATCTGCTCGAGGCAATACCTGTGATGGGATGCTACTGCGACATGATAGGAGTACGCTCGTTCGCCGGACTGACCGACCGCGAATATGACTATGCCGAGACCGTACTAAACCAGTTCATCAAATACAGCGGACGCCCCGTATTCGCAATGGAGACGGCCACGGTGCATCCACTCCAGGCCTTCGCCGACCTCATAACAATAGAAGAACACAAAACCAAGACGCGCCCGAAGGTTGTACTGACATGGGCTCCCCACTGCCGCGCACTGCCGCAGGCCGTGCCAAACTCGTTTGCACAATGGATGAACGCCGCCGACGCAGACTTCGTCATAACTCACCCCGAAGGCTACGAACTCGACCCGAAGTTTGTCGGAACGGCCCGTGTGGAGTACGACCAGATGAAGGCCTTCGAAGGCGCAGACTTCGTTTACGCCAAGAACTGGAGCTGCCCCGGCGTGACGCGCCCCGCCGATTACGGCAAGATACTGTGTGAAGACATGTCATGGACAGTTGACGCGGGCCACATGGCCGTGACAGACAACGGCAAGTTCATGCACTGCCTGCCGGTACGCCGCGGCCTCATCGTGACCGATGACGTGATAGAAAGCGACGCCTCGCTCGTGATTCCCGAAGCCGCCAACCGCGAAATCTCGGCCTCGGTGGTGATAAAAAGAATGCTTGAGAACATGTAGCCACCCTTCTGCAAGCAGAAGAGACAAGTCAGGCCGGAAGCCGTAATAACCAATGCGCAACACGCAAAGAGGCCGTCAGGCAGCTTTGGCATGCAGTAAACACAGACCGCCGTCACCGCTATCGCCGACACAGACACGGACGATAACGGTGACGCAGACTGTTTGGGCCTCCGGCTTTTCAAACCCCTTCAACCGTCAGACACATCAATGGATAACATCATCACACAAATGATAATACTCCTGCTGCTTGTCGTTGCCGGATATCTGGCAAACAAGAGCGGGCTTATGGGCGGCGACTTCGACCGCAAACTGTCAAACTTCATCATCAACATATCGTGCCCCTGCCTGATAACAGCCTCGGTCATGGGTGACACCATGCCCGACAGCCGACTGATATTCCCGCTGCTCGCAGTGGGATTTTTCACATACTCCATGCTGTTTGTCCTGTCGTGGTGGCTGCCACGGTATTTCGTGAAAAAGACAGACGTGCAGGGTATGTACAGCTTCATGCTCATGTTCGGCAACGTGGGCTTCATCGGCTACCCCATCGTAGCCTCCATTTTCGGAAGCGAAGCCGTGTTCTACGCCAGTCTGCTCAACGTGCCCAACACGCTTTTCATCTTTGTCGTCGGCACCGTATTCGTCCTCGGCGGACAGAAACTGCGCTTCAACCCGCGCACACTGTACAGCCCGGCCATGATAGCGTCGTACGTCTCAATAATTATAGTGGTAATGGGCTGGGAACAGATGCCCCGCGTCGTGGCCGAGCCGTTCCGTCTCATTGGCGGCATCACCGTACCCGGCGCACTGCTCGTCATAGGCTCCTCAATGGCACAGATTGGACGCCACCACATCCTCGGCTCACCCTCGACATACATCATGGCGGCTCTCCGACTGATGATAATACCCCTTACTGTGTTCCTTATGTCACGGCTCGCCGGTGTCGACGAGACCGTCAACAGAATCAACACCATACTCATAGGCATGCCGGTGGCATCATACGGCACGATGTTCTGCCTGAAATACGGCCGTGACGAAACCGAAATGGTGCGCGGCACGCTCGTCACAACCATCCTGTCCGTGGTCACCATACCGCTACTTACCATGCTCTTCTGACACGCCCCGACAGCAACAGAAATATGAAATGTCTTGTCCTGGCAAAAGTTGACACATTTATGAACAATAAAAAATGTGTAA
>CALNFG010000168.1 GCA_939792625.1 uncultured Prevotella sp. | reverse complement strand
TAACTACGGACGGTCGGCAGACCGTCTGACTCCCGTTAACTCCATTTTGACACATGTTTTTTAAAAGTTTTTTTAAAAGAAATATCCGAGATTGATATAGAAATATACCTTGCCGGTATGCCCCGAATATCCGAGCGAAGCGCCTATCGGCCCGAACATGCTGTTATAGTAATATGCGGCCTCGCAACCCATCATGGGGCCGCGGCGGAAGAGGTTTTTCACCTTGTCGCCGCGCTGACCGAGCGACAAGCGGGCTATGACGTAGTTGTTGCCGCCCATACGCTGCTGGGCTCTGAGCTGAAGAGCCAGCAGAGCGTTGTCGGTGAACTCTACGTGCCCGATGCCTGCGAAAGGCAGCTGCTGGCCGATATACTGCCCCATGAACTGCCCGCCTATGGCGTTGCGCATTATCAGAGGCACACCGCTGCCGGCCAGGGCGCGCCCGTAAATCATGGGCTGAAGGACAAAACGGCTGTTGAACGGAAACGACATCCGCCACAACACGTCGACGACGCTTATGCCCATGCGCCCGTTCCAGCCCACAAAGTTGTCGGTGCTGTAACTGAATCCGGCATGTACCTTAGTACCGCGGGTGGTGAAAAACCAACGGTCTTCCGAATCATAATTAAGATTGAAAGCATAGCTGTACATACTGACGTTGGACAGACTTCCGGCTGAAGAGGCATCACCGACAAGCACGTTGTGGAAGTCATAGAAGTCCATGTCAAGCCCCAGGTCGCACGTGAAGTTGCGTATGCTGAAACTGAGGGCACGCAGGTTGACGGTATGGCGGTTGTAAGTGAAATTGTATCCGCGGCGCCCCTCTTCATAGATGTTGATGTCATCGTGCCGCAAAGAATAAGAAAGGCCTATCTTGCCGTAATGCAAGGGGCTGAACTCGGCATCAAGGCGTGCGGCCATACGCTTTCCGAGACGGCCGGTAAACTCAAGCGTAACAGGCGTTTTCATGTTGAGCCGGTGTGACATGTTGGCCTGAAGAGCCACCATCTCCTCCGTGTCAAAGCGCACGCCGAGATTGATGCGGCTGGTACGGCGTGAGTCGGCATACACCCTGAGGATATATCCGTCTTCGTGTTTCCTTATATTATAGCCTGCATTTGCATAAAGAAAGTCTGACGTCAAAGCCGTTATTGCCTGCTCTATCCGGCGTGCCGTGACGGTATGTCCGGCCGACAGCTTGTATTTATAGGCTATGTAGTCGCGGTCGGAGGCCGCTATGTTTCCGAAAGAAACAGAGTCTAACCTGAACTTTATCGAACTGCCAGGGGGCACGCTTCGGTGCAGATGGGGCGCCACGTAACCGTCAGGCAGACCGAGCGAGCGCCTCAGAGCCACCAGCTCGTCCCAATGCTCGAGAGCCGCACTCTCGCCTCTTGCGATAAGCGTGTCGATGGCTTCGCGGTTGAAACTGGCCGAAGAGAATCCCTTAACGTTCACCCTTATCGGGATATCCGTCATCTCCCAGTTTTCCTTGTATTTGTTCTTGCAGTTTATGTCGACAATCTGCATCAGTATGTTAGGCCCGCTCTGCAGCTCGTCGGCTGTCCGCGGCGGACTTTGCACCGACACGCCTATTATTATGTCTGCCCCCATACGCCTGGCCACATCAGCAGGATAATTGTTGCGCAAACCGCCGTCGACAAGCACCTTTGAGCCTATCCTCACAGGTGTGAACACCCCCGGTATGGCCATGCTCGCACGCATGGCCGTCGAGAGATAACCACTGTGGAAATCATACTCGGTGTTGTCAACGATGTCTGTGGCGACACAGGCAAACGGAATGGGAAGTTCGGCAAAGTCGATGGAATCGTGCCAGCCCACGGTCAACCTTGTAAACAACTGTGCAAGATTGGTGCCCGATATCAGTCCGCCGGAAGCGTTACGTGCTTTCGGCGCGATAGTGAGCGGGCGCGACAGGATATAAGTGTTCTGTTTCTCACGTTCGGTAAGGTCAGGATTCAGCACATTCACCCTGTCGGAGAGCAGAATCTTCCAGTTCTGCACACCGACAAGCGAGTCAAGCGTCTCTGCATCATATCCAACAGAATACAATCCGCCTATCAATGCTCCCATCGACGTGCCTGTAATGATGTCAATGGGTATGCCGGCGCGCTCGATCACACGCAGCACCCCGATATGCGCCATACCCTTGGCCCCGCCGCCGCTAAGCACCAAAGCCACTTTCTTGCGGCACGTATCGGGAGCTGACGGCACACCGGCAACACACGGCAGCAATGCCGACAGGCACACCAGGAATACACAGAGCAGTCTCTTCATCGGCGTGTCAGCGTGACATGTCATGATTCATAAACCTGTGCATGGCCATCTGCTCATATTTAGTGCCGGGCCGCCCGTAGTTGGCGTAAGGATAAATGCTGATGCCCCCGCGCGGCGTGAAATATCCCGTCACCTCTATGTATTTAGGGTCCATCAGCCTGATGAGGTCTTTCATGATGATGTTAACGCAGTCTTCATGAAAGTCTCCGTGGTTGCGGAAACTGAAAAGATACAGCTTCAGGCTCTTGCTTTCAACCATCCTGACGTCCGGTATGTAACATATACGTATCTCGGCAAAGTCGGGCTGCCCCGTAATAGGACACAGCGAGGTGAACTCGGGGCAGTTGAACTGCACCCAATAGTCATTGCCGGGATGCTTGTTTACAAACGTCTCAAGCACTTCCGGCGCATAGTCTGTGCGGTATTCCGTCTTCTTACCAAGGGCTTTCAGCCCCTCTTCTTTTCTTATCTCGTTCATAGTCATTGCAGATTGAATATTTTCCAGACACTGTAATTCACACCTTCGTCATACACATCGGTGCCGTCATGCTGCTTGACTTTCCGCACCACACGCACCGTGACAGGCAGCACTATTATCTCATACAGTGTCTTCAATATCACCTGAGACACTATGAGCGACGCCATCTCGCCGGCCGGCACCACACCGGAAAGGGCAAGGGGAAAGAACACCAGCGAGTCGGCCGTCTCACCGAAGAGCGTACTTACCACGGCACGCACGGAGAAATGTCTGCCGTGAGACGATATCTTCATGCGGCTCATCACGTAGGCATTGATGAACGAACCGACGAGAAACGCCACAAACGATGCTGCCGCTATGCGCGGAGCCAGACCGAACACGGCATGAAAGCCCTCGTCGTTGTGCCAGTAAGGTGCCCCGGGAATGGCATCGGCCAATGCCCCGAAAGCCACGAAGATGAGATTCATCGCAAAGCCTGCCCATATCAGCAGGCGTGCCTTACGGAATCCCCACACCTCGCACACACAGTCGTTAATGATGTAAGACACCGGAAAAACCAACAATCCGCCGGTAATGTTCACCGCACCGATTGAAATCTGCTTTGTCTCCAACACGTTTGCCGTTATCAGGCAGACGCAGAAAAGTATGCTGAAAAGCATGAACAGCACACTCACTTGCTGATTATCTGTTTTCATTTCCTTGTTTTTAAAGAGGTTTACCAAGCACTCTATCAATAAAATCGGATGCAAAATTAATAAAAAAAGTCAATACATCGAGATTTTGCCTGTTTTTATTTGTCTTGTAGGAAAATCGTTATACTTTTGTGTCATTTAACAACATTAAACGACAAAGAAAATGAAAAAGATTCTATCCATTGCCGCCATGACGCTCTGTATGCTGCCGGCAGCGGCGCAGGACACGGCTTACAAGATTACCGGAACTGTGCCCGCCGATGTAAAAAAGGTGTATCTCGCAACATTTCCGCAGGGCATGGCCGTTGACAGCGCCGTTGTAAACGCCGGCAAATTTGAATTTGACGGCACACGGCAAAAGAACGACATAATGGTAATATCAACCGGCAACTACTTCGTTCCGGTATTCAACGACGGCTCACCCGTAGACATCAATGCCGTAACAAAGACAATGACAGGCTCGGAACTGAACAAGAAGCTCTACGCATACGACACTGAACTGACAGCCATGGGGGAAAAAGTTAACCGGGTAGTCACAGAATACCGCAGTGCCGTAACCGATACTACCGCTGCCGGAAAAAACAGGATTAAGGAACTGGAAGCCGAACTGGAGAACATGCAGAACGACTATATCGGCAAACAGCTCGACATCATCAAGGCCAACACAGACAACCTGATACCGGCCGTCTACCTGGGACAGATATACTACATGCTTGACTACAACGAGCTGAAAGGGCTTCTCGCTGAAAGCGCTCCTTACTATAACCACCCGGCCATGACCAACGCAAAGCGCCAGCTGAAGGCTCTCGAAAAGCGCATGCCGGGCAAAATGTTCACCGATCTTACGATGAACGACACCGGGGGCAATGCCCGAAAGCTGAGCGAATGGTGCGGCAAGGGCAACTACGTGCTTATAGATTTCTGGGCAAGCTGGTGCGGCCCGTGCCGTCAGGAGATGCCAAACGTTGTGGCGAACTATGAGAAATACCATTCAAAAGGTTTCGAGATTGTCGGCGTTTCATTCGACAACAACGGCGAAGCATGGAAAAATGCTATCAAGACCCTCAACATGAACTGGCCAAACATCAGCGACCTGAAGGGATGGAAGTCTGAAGGTGCAGCCGCCTACGGCATCAACTCCATACCTTCTAACGTTTTGCTCGACGGCGAGGGCAAGATTGTCGCTGCCGACCTGCGCGGCAACGGTCTCGGAGCAAAACTGAAAGAGATATACGGTTTTTAAGGAGTTAAGGAGTAAAGAAGTTAAGGAGTAAAGGAGTTAAGACATTAGCTAGAGTTGCCATTTTAATATAAAGCAACGTGGCATTTGTCTTA
>CALNFG010000167.1 GCA_939792625.1 uncultured Prevotella sp. | reverse complement strand
AACTCCGGCGCGGAGCGACTGACTCCCGTTAACTCCATTTTGACACATCTCCTTTCATATAAACCGAGCTTTATTTACATTGCCCGGTCTGCACCATCTCTAATAAGACAGACATCGTCTCCGAAATGAAAATAAAAACTCGTTTCTCTCGCTTTTCTTTTGCATTTCGCTCGGCTTGCACTATCTTTGCAACGTGAAAAGATAATTAAGATAAAATATAGAAAATAATGGAAACATGGAAAAAATGCCTGCCTGACGTGCTGGCCGTGGTACTGTTTGCGTTGATTTCGTTAGCATACTTCTTCCCGGCCGACATCGAAGGCAAGATTCTTTACCGTCATGATTCGGCTGCGAGCAAGGGTCTCGGTCGTGAAATGGCAGAGCATAAAGAAAAGACAGGTGAGGTGACAAGATGGATGAACTCCGTGTTTGGCGGCATGCCTACATATCAGACCGCGCCTGAATATACAAGTACGAAAGGTCTGAATACGGTTGTGAACACTTATCACCTGTTCCTTCCTGAGAACGTTTGGTATGTCTTTGCTTATCTTTTAGGTTTTTACATACTTCTCAGGGCTTTTGACTTCAGACAGTCTTTGGCCGTTCTCGGCTCCATATTGTGGGCATTCTCCAGTTACTTCCTTATCATCATAGCTGCAGGCCATATCTGGAAAGTTATGGCATTGGCTTATCTGCCGCCGATGATTGCGGGTGTTGTGCTGGCCTATCGCGGCAAATATCTGTGGGGATTGTTGGTTACGGCCATATTCTCGGCGTTTGAGGTTAATGCAAACCATGTACAGATGACATATTATTTCTTGTTTGTCATTCTGTTTCTTGTCATTGCTTTTTTTGTTGATGCTGTCAGGCAGAAGCGCCTTGTCCACTTCGGTAAGGCTACGGCGGTGTGTGCCGCGGGAGCTTTGATAGGTATCTGTATCAATCTGAGCAATCTTTATCATACGTGGGAATACAGCAAGGAGTCCATGCGCGGCAAGAGCGAGCTGGTAAAGAAGCATACTGCCAATCAGACGGAAAACGGACTTGACCGTGACTATATCACACAGTGGAGCTACGGTATAGGAGAAACATGGACTCTGCTCGTGCCTAACACGAAAGGCGGTGCGAGTGTACCGCTCGTTGACAGTGAAACTGCAATGAAGCATGCCGACAACAATTTTATTCCGATTTACCAGCAGATGGGACAGTACTGGGGTGAACAGCCGGGCACTCAAGGACCTGTTTATGTGGGAGCTTTTGTACTGATGCTGTTTGTTCTCGGCTTGTTTATAGTGAAAGGACCCGTCAAGTGGGCATTGCTTGCTGCCACTGTGCTGTCAGTGTTGTTGTCGTGGGGAAAGAATTTCATGCCCTTTACAGACTTTTTCATTGACTATGTGCCGATGTATTCAAAGTTCCGTACGGTAGCCTCGATACTTGTTATTGCCGAGTTTACCATTCCTTTGCTCGCCATGTTGACATTGAAGAAAATTGTAGACGAGCCGGAAATCCTCACAAAGAAAATAAAGCTGGTTTATCTCAGCTTTGGTCTTACAGGGGGTATTGCTATTTTGTTTGCCCTGTTCCCCACAATGTTCTTTTCCGACTTTATATCAACGGGTGAGCTTAAAGCACTCTCTTCTTTGCCGCAAGAATATGTAACACCTGTCATAACCAATCTGCGCGAGATGCGTGAAGCCGTCTTTACGGCCGATTGCTGGCGTTCAGTGTTTATAATAGTGATAGGTACGTTGTGCCTGTTACTGTTTAAAGCCAAAAAGATTAAGGCCGGATATATGGTCGGTGCGCTGACAGTGCTTTGTCTTATTGACTTGTGGCAGGTAGACAAACGTTATCTTAACAACGATATGTTTGTAAACAAGAGCGAGCGTGAAGCACCGATACAGATGACAGAAGCTGACCGCCTGATACTTCAGGACAAAACAGATCTGGGTAATTACCGCGTTCTCAACTTCGCTTCAAACACTTTTAATGAGAACGAAACGTCTTATTTCCACAACAGTATAGGCGGTTATCATGCGGCCAAGCTGCGCCGTTATCAGGACATGATAGACGCTTACATCATGCCGGAGATGCAGAAACTCGTGCCGGCTGTGGCCGGAGCGGGCGGCGATATGTCGAAAGTGAACGGCGACAGCATATTCCCTGTACTCAACATGCTCAACGCACGCTATTTCATATTGCCTCTGCAAGACGGTCAGACTGTGCCTGTACTCAATCCTTATGTTTACGGACCTGCATGGTTTGTCGACAAACTGACTTATGTTGATAATGCAAACCAGGAAATAGAGCGTGTCGGCAAAATGAACATCCGTCATGAGGCTGTGGCTGACAAACGTTTCAAGGCACAGCTTAAAGACGCTGTCAAGCAGACGGGCGCTTCGGTGGTGAAGCTTACTTCTTATATGTCGAACAAGCTTACGTATGATGTCAACTCGGCAAAAGGCGGCGTGATAGTGTTCTCCGAGGTATATTATCCGGGATGGACAGCCACCGTCGACGGTCAGCCGGTTGAGCTGGGGCGTGTCAACTATCTGCTTCGTGCCGTCAATGTGGCACCGGGAAGCCATAAGATAGAACTGACGTTCCATCCCAAGTCGGTAGCCGTCACCGAGTCGATAGCATACGTCTCTTATGCGGTATTGCTTGGTCTGATAGGCCTGATATTGTATTTCGGGTATCGGAAGAAGAAATCTGAGTCATAAATATACTTTCCTTGTGAGGCCGCGAGGTTAATGGCTGCATGCCGGATGTATGCATCAGACACCGCGGCCTCACAATTTTTATTATATACACACATCGGTATGCCGGTCCTGACGCATATCTTCCGGCAACGTATTAAACCAACATCAATATGAAAAAACTACTATCCTTACCACCCAATCTTGTCGGATGTTTTCATGATATTACGGGATATGACCGCAAGGAATGGTTCTGCACCAATGACCCGGTAGGCCGTAAGCTCGGCTCGGGAGGAGGCTCGACATGGCTGCTGGAGGCATGTTACAACGAACATGCTTGCGGCCGCTCGTTTGACGAATGGCTTTCGGCGGACAGGCGCCTGCTGCTGCATGCCGGCGGACAGAGCCGCAGGCTGCCCGCATACGCTCCGTCGGGCAAAGTGCTGACACCCGTTCCCGTGTTCAGATGGGAGAGGGGACAGCGGCTCTCACAAGACCTCCTGTCGCTGCAAATTCCACTTTACGAGCAGATAATGGACCTTGCGCCCGACAACATGCACACCATGATAGTGAGCGGAGACGTCTACATACGTGCCACTCAGCCCTTGCAGCCCATCCCCGAGGCTGACGTGGTGTGTTACGGGTTATGGCTTGGTCCGGAGATAGCCAAAGACCACGGTGTGTTCGTTTCAAAACGCGAAACCCCTTCCGTGCTTGAATGTATGATGCAGAAGCCCTCGGTGAAGACACTCGGCACTCTGCTGAAAGACCACTTCTATCTGACCGACATCGGTGTGTGGCTGCTTAGCGACAAGGCCGTCAGGCTGCTCATGGCCAGGTCCGGCCGCGGTGACGAGCTGAAGAACTATGATTTGTATTCTGAATTTGGCTGTGCGCTGGGCACCGACCCCTCTGTGCCTGATGCGGAGCTTAACTCTCTTTCAGTTAAGGTGCTGCCTCTGCCGGGCGGAGAGTTTTATCATTTCGGCACAAGCCATGAGATAATATCGTCGTCACTGGCCATACAGAATCTTGTCAATGACCAGCGCGAGATAATGCACCACTCGCTGAAGCCGCATCCGGCCATGTTCGTGCAGAACGCCGTAACGCGGACGCCGATAACGGAAGCTAATCAGAACTTGTGGATAGAGAACAGCTGGGTGGGAGAATCGTGGATGTTGGCTCATGAGAACATAATAACGGGCGTGCCTGAGAATGATTGGCAGATAAGGCTTGAGCCGGGATGGTGTGTCGACATAGTGCCTGTGGGCGATGCAGGTTATGCGGTGCGCCCTTATGGATATAATGATAAGTTCCGCGGCAGTCTGTATGACGGAGCAACGGAGTATCTCGGTCGGCCGTTTATAGAATGGGCGCGTACGCGCGGAATAGATGCCGCCGGCATAGAAGGCAATGCCGACTTGCAGTCGGCACGCATCTTCCCGTTATGCGGAAATGCGGCCGATGCAGGCATGGCGCTCCGCTGGATGCTCTCCGAGCCGGATTTTCAGGAAGGCCGGAGTATATGGATGGAGAGCCGCAAGTTGAGTGCCGATGACATATCGGCTGAAGCCAATCTTGCCAGACTGGTAAAACAGCGTGAGAGCCTGCGGGCAATAAACTGGGCTGCGCTTGCCCGTAACTATGAACACAGCGTGTTTTACCAGATTGACCTTGACGATGCAGCCCGCGAGTTTGCCACATTCGGCATACCCGAACCTGACAGAATATCCGATGAAGCGCCGCTTCTTACGCGCATACACGACAGCATGTTCCGCTCTGAGCTGGCCCGTATCAGGGGGCAGGAGTGCCGGCAGGCTGAAGACAAGGCGTTTGCACTGCTGCGCGACGGTCTCACCGTGCAGGCCCTTGCCGAGAAGCAGCATCCGCAAATGTCAGTCTACGGTGACCAGATAGTGTGGGCCCGCAGTCCGGTGCGCATCGACATAGCCGGAGGATGGACCGACACGCCGCCTTACTGCCTTATGGAAGGAGGCAGTGTGGTCAATCTCGCCATCGAGCTTAACGGCCAGCCGCCCCTTCAGGCATACGTGCGCCCGTGCAAGGAGCATCACATCGTGCTGCGCAGCATCGACCTCGGAGCGTCTGAAGAAGTGCGCACGTACGAACAGCTGGCAGATATGC
>CALNFG010000166.1 GCA_939792625.1 uncultured Prevotella sp. | reverse complement strand
GGCAGACCGTCTGACTCCCGTTAACTCCTTATTAACTCCATTTTGATACATCCTCTTTTGCCGGAATATTGACGGAAAATGTTGAAAAAACGCCGGAATATTTTGGAAATCAGAAAAATAAGCCGTAACTTTGCACCCGCTAATAAAAGCATGAAAACAAAAAATAAGTTTAACATATAAAAATTTAAAGACAAAAAATGATTATTGTACCAGTTAAAGATGGCGAGAACATCGAAAGAGCATTGAAAAAGTTCAAGAGAAAATTTGAAAAGACAGGTGTTGTTAAAGAGCTTCGTGCGCGTCAGCAGTACGACAAGCCCTCTGTCTTGAAGAGGCTCAAGATGCAGCATGCCATTTACGTACAGAAACTCAGAACTGAAGAGGAATAACAGTGGCTCGCGGGGATGTTCTCCCCGCTTGTGCGTAATTGATAGATGATAAGATACCTGCGGCTCTTACGGTAGGCAACGGTTGTATGCCGAGGTGAGGCTGTGGTGTTTTTTGCCATAGACTTTAGAGGATGTAACACGGAATGTCTGTGTCACATCCTCTTTTCTTATATATACATAACATAAAGCTCCCTCTCTGCCGGCGCTGTTTGCCGCGGACTTTTTTGTGTTTTTCTTCCAAAAGTTTTTTACATGATGAGAAAGTCTCTTTTTTGCTTTGCATGCTTAAAAACAAGAAATTTAAAAATAATTTCAATAAATATATAAAAATATATTGGGGGGGGGTAAATATAAATTGCTATATTTGCAGTGTATATCTGCATTTATGTTAAAGAATATAGCTTGACAGGCATGGCTTACCTTTTTAGGCTGTAATCTTTGCGGAGGCTTAAGCCCAAACCTCTTACGGCAAACAAATGTCAATATAATGATAAGCCGCATTGTGTTGACAGTTTGTAGGGAATGTTGAACACATAAATCTGTACTATGGATGTCAATGAAGTCTTTCAGGAAGGCGACATTATTAATAATAAGAATAAGATGAAATATTTGCTTGCATTTATAATCACGCTGTTTGCATACAGTGTAAATGCCCAGACGGTAGGCTCGGTGTCGGGGCGCGTGACCGATGATGAGGGCAACGCCATAGGCCGCGCCACGGTGACGATGAGCCGGCAAGACGACGGCACGAAGCTGCGGTCCGTGGTTACCGGCAACGACGGCACATTCATGATTGACAGCATATCCGGAGGCAGATACATGCTGAGCATAACGTGCGTGGGCTATGACGAATACGAGAAGCAACTGCGCGTAAGCGGCAGTGTCGACCTGGGCACCGTCAGGATGGAGTATTCGGCAAAAATGCTTGACGAAGTAACGGTCATGGCCGACTACTCTACCGTAAAGCCCGACGGCCGCATAATGGTCAGAGTGAAAGGCAATCCGCTGGTCAAGGGCCAGACCCTGCTGGGCTTTATGCACTTTGTGCGCGGCATAGAGGTGAACGGCAACAGTGTCAGTGTAAACGGACGGCCAAACACCAAGATATATCTCGATGAGCAGGAAATAACGCAGGAACAGATGAGAGCCATCGACCCCTCTATGATATCGCAAATAGAGGTTGTATCCACTCCTGATGCTTCTTACGGCCCGGGTACGGGCGGAGTGATAAAGATTCATCTGCGCGACGACGGAGGCATGCTCGGCACACTGACATTCGACGGCGCAGCGGGCCGGGACGGGCTGCAGCGGGCCGTGCCGGGGCTGAACCTGCTCTATGTGCGCGGCAAGGTAAGAATAAGCAACCTGCTGACAGGCAGTCTGTATGGCAAGACTGTGCGGACACAGACTCAGAGCGACGTGGCGGATGACGTGGAGACACAGACCGAGACACGCAGCGTGAGCAGAGGTAAGGGGCATCTTATGGAAAACTTCGCGCTGAGATACTCGCCTGCTTATCTTCACAGGATATATGTGTACGGAGGCGTAAACCTGTCGGAAACCGAAACTTCAACCAACAGCAACGACGGTACGGACTTTCTGCATATAGGCAATACGTCAAAGCCGCGGTATTACAGTGCCGGCCTGCAGTATAAATACTGGTTCCGCAAAGACAGTGTGAGCTATTTCTTTTTCAGAAGCCGTTATTCGAGAGAAAGGGGCAGCGAAGGTAACAACTATATTCTGAACGCCACCGACGACAAGGCCCGGCTCGGTTACAGGTCGGAACTCATATATATAGATCCGATGCTGCATATTGCACTGAGCAAGACTTCAAACTTAAATGCCGGATTGATTTACGATTATCTGTCGGACAGACACAGTGATGTGGGAACAGAACGATTGGGATACACACCTGACGGCCGGTATAAACATTCAGGCAGTGACTATGACGCGTGGATAGACTATAACATGATGATAGGCAAGAAGCTGTATCTGTATGCCTCGCTTAACTATCACGGAACAGAGACTAAATATCGTGACTTTCTTGACAAGAGAAACAACATAACCCTATGGCAAGACGGCATATATCAGAATCTTTTTGTACAATGGAATCTCAGCAAAGAGCAAAATCCCTCGCCTAAAAAAGAATTCCACATTGAGTTCAATTACAGGCATTTTTACTCTCTGCCGAATTATAACTATCAGCTGCCAACCGTTACGTGGCAAGGGGAAAACGTGTACAGTATCGGTAACCCCGACCTGTCACTACAACTTTATCATGACTTTAGAGTACAGCTTTTCTATCACAGCAAGTGGAGTGCGTATTACTACTTCTGTTATGGTGACAACCTGGTGAAAGTCATCATGCACGAGGATGCCGACCGTCCGGGCATATATTACACTGTACCGGAAAATACCGGGTGGGAGATACTGCACAAACTGTCGCTGCGGTATCAGACGAAAGTGGCCGGCTTCTGGTTTTCCAACAACCAGATAATCATGAGAAACAGGCGTGAAAGCATGCCCGGCAGACAAATCAGGCAGACTTCATTGTATTTTTCGACCAACAATAATGTTACGATAGCCAAAAATTACGGCATAATACTCAACCTTGCAGCTACAACCAAAACAAAAACGCTGTCGTATGAGAATGGCGGCTCGTTCAGCGTCGGAGTACAAGCATACATGTCGCTGCTGAAAAACAAGTTGAACATAAACCTCGGTTGTAATAATATGTTTTATAACAGATACAAAGTGACCGTACACGGCGACGGATGGACTATGACGCGAAAGAATCGCAGCCACTTCACTTCCGTAAGTCTGAACGCGTCGTGGAACTTCAATTTAGGCAAGAAGATAAGCGACTACCGGGACATGCCCTCGATAGGCGGCCCGTCAAGAGCGATACCGACGTTCTGACCGTAAAAAGGCAGAATTATCACAACCCGGCCCGGGATGAAGTACTGATTCATCAGACTTCTTCTGAGTCGGGCTTTTGTCTTTTTTCAGGTGTGTGACAGTTGTTTCCCGGTGAAGAGGAGTGAAAGAATTTATCGGAAAAATTTGGCGGTTTGGTTTTATTTTTGTAATTTCGTTGCCGAATAAATATACCTGAGGCGACGGAATTATGTGGGTAAAAGAATTTTTGGATTACCTGCAGTCGGAGCGGAACTATTCCGCAAGAACTGTTGAGGAATACGGCGATGACCTTAGAGGGTTTGAGTCGTTTTTCAAAAGTCTGGATGCCCGGCTCACTTGGGATGCAGTTGACTCTGACATAATCCGTGACTGGATGGAGAGCATGATGGATAAGGGAAACACCGCGACCTCAGTAAACAGACGGTTGAGCGCGGTGCGTTCCTTTTATCGTTTCTTGCTGTCACGTGGTTTGGTGACGTCAGATCCGTCTCACACAGTGAAAGGTCCCAAGAAGGAGAAACCCTTGCCGCAGTTTGTCAGGGAACGCGACATAGAGGCACTGCTCGATGAGCAGATGTGGAATATGGAGCGATATGAAGATGTGCGTGCGCGCACGCTGATACTTACGCTCTACGAGACAGGCGTCAGAATATCGGAGCTGCTCGGACTTGACGATGAGGCTGTTGATATGGATGCCTGCCAGATGAAGGTGACAGGCAAGCGTGACAAAGAGCGGATAATACCGTTCGGCGAGGAGCTGAAGTGTGCGTTGGCCGGATATATGAAGCTGCGTGACGCGTCGGTGGCAAGACATTCGCCGGCGATGTTTCTTTCGCGCAAGGGCGGACGGATGAATTACAGTCAGGCGCGGCGCGAAGTGATGAGGCAGTTGTCGCGGGTGTGTGCGCTGAAGAAGCGCAGCCCCCATGTGCTGAGGCATACGTTTGCCACGGCTATGCTGAACAACGGTGCCGGACTGGAGAGCGTGAAGAAGCTGCTCGGCCACAGCAGGCTGACGACAACGGAAATATACACGCACACAACATACGAACAACTGAAAAAAGTATATGAATCGGCCCATCCGCGGGCCTGACCGGGGCTGTTAATTGCCTTGTCATATTAATAAATATGTACGGGTAACCCGGAGAGAGAATAATTTTGGCGGGATTTTAACAGGCTCCTGCCGTGACCTTTAATTAACCTTTAAAAAGTACAGGAGGTAACACTATGGAAATTAGGATTCAGTCAATCAATTTCGACGCAACAGAACAGTTGAAGGCTTTCATCGAGAAAAAAGTTTCAAAGTTGGAAAAGTCTTATGAGGATATTCAGACAGTAGAGGTCTCACTTAAAGTTGTGAAGCCGGCCACGGCTCTTAACAAGGAGACAAGCCTTACGGTAATGGTGCCTGGGTCGCGTCTTTTCGTGGAAAAAGTGTGTGATACTTTTGAGGAGGGAATTGACCTCTGTGTGGACTCAATGAAGGTGCAATTGGTGAAATTCAAAGAAAAATTGAGGAATAATTAAAAAAAAACGCCAAAAGTTTTGGTGGTTGAAAAATAATGCCTATCTTTGCAGCCGTTTTAGGACACGTCCTTACAAACA
>CALNFG010000165.1 GCA_939792625.1 uncultured Prevotella sp. | reverse complement strand
TGGATGGACAACGTGACGTCAGGCGATTATCAGAAATACTACGACGATATGTACAAGGGCAGGTAATATAGCTGACTTTAATAAAAGCAAAAGGCCGGTAGGGATGATGTTAAACAATCCTTATCGGCCTTTTTTGATGAGAAGTCAATGCTTATGGAAGTAACGGTGTGACGGTAGCTTGCCTACGGGTGTGGAAAAGCTAATCTTTTGACCGGTAAAAGGTAAGCTTTCGCGGTGTAAAAGGTTATCTTTTGAATCGGAATCTTACAGGGACCGGAATGTTGCATGTTGTGTTGCGGCAAGGCTGTTACAGGAAAAAGTGTAACCGGTATGCCGCGATATGCTTTCAGTTTGTTGCGTGTTGCCGGTTTGAATGTTACAGAAGATGCTACGGGCACATTCTTGAATACGGAGGATTAACGGAAGTCCGTGATTTAAGACGCCGTTTAGGGCTTTTTAACAAAAATGACAGCTGATAAGTGGCGTTAATCCATAACTTTGCGTTGTCGGCAACCATAGTCGGCGGTAATGCATGACTGTACCGGAAACGGTCATGAAGTATTAACCCATAAAAACACATTAAATCATGAAAAAAATCTTATTTACGGCGGCGCTGGCTGCTCTGATGCTGTCGTCGTGCGGAGGAGGTGGCGGCACCGACATGGGCAGCGACTATTACATCAGCGAGGCAGAGAAGCGCGTGCCTGCAGTGCAGCACGAGATATTCGGCGAGGTGCCCACGCTGGCAACACGGTATTATGAGGCGCTTTCGATGCTCGACAGCGTATCGAAGGTGGAACGCGACAACATAAGCGCCACTGCCAACAACGACAATTATGAAGAGGTGGCCAAAAAACTGGAAGAGCTGAAGGCCGGCGAAGAGGCCGTGGAGAGTGAGCTGAGCCAGCACTATAAGGCGAAAATCAACGAGGCTGCAAAGACCGTGATAGGCAAGGAAATACCGGTAAAGGCCGAACCGTCAGTATATTCGGCGGCCAAAATGGTTGTGGCAGGCGTGAAAGCCGACGACCACGGAGGTGTTGACATCCTGGCTAACGCCAGCCTCACGGCCGCAACGAAACTGAAAACTCTCGGCAGTCATTACACGCAGTTGTCGTGGAAATGGCTCGACGCATCGGGCAACGAGCTGGGTCCGGGTATGATGAACCTTGACAAGGCGTTCAACGCCGGCGACGAGGTTAAGCTCGACTCAATCAGTCTGTCGGCACGTGACAAGGCTCCGCAAATCAGCTCAATCGTATTTTCCGACAAGTAATACGGAGCGTGCCGGTATCTGCGGCAAAATGTGAACAAAGCAAAAAAACGACAGACGGGACTTTACTTTTGCCCGTCTGTCGTGTCATATAGGTAGAACACAGACACAAAGCGGCGCCGCACGGTCCGCCGATGTCGGGGAAACATAACCAAAACAACTGCTGATTATGAAAAAGACATCATTGCTTGCCACAGGAATAACGGCAATCTGCATGGCCTTGCTATGCTCGGGATGCGTGGTACACAGAGACCATCCGCGTCCGCCACACCACAAGAAACACCGACACCACAAGAAACACCGACACCACAAGCCGCCACGCCACGACCGGCATCACCGCCATCACGCCGACAACGGTATGAACGGCGGCGGAAGCACATATCTTGCCGGGCAGTGGTATGAAGCAGACAGTCACGTCTGCTGACAATGCCCGGCCTCAGGACACGCCCTGAGGCAGACACAGACGGCAAATTACGATGAAGAGCGGCAGGCTCCCGACATGCGGGCGTCTGCCGCTCTTGCTTTATGACCCTGCCTGACATCATTCCGTTTGCCGGCCGGTATAAACAAACGGGCGGGGCAAGCCCGAGCCTGCCCCGCCGCGTAATACGGATGATGAATATCTAAAGCGTATTCAAGTTCATTGCGTCATGCTTCAGCATGTCCCTTGCTGCGTTCCTTGCGGCCGAGAGTGAGGTAAGCTACCGGGGCTGCAATGAAAATAGAAGAGAATGTTCCGAAGACGATACCAAGAATCATGGCCAGCGAGAAGCTGCGTATGCTCTCACCCGCAAAGAAGAAGGTGATGATGAGGACGAGCAGCGTGGCCGAGCCGGTGTTGATGGTACGTGCGAGCGTCTGATTCAGAGAGTCGTTGAACAGAGTCCATCTGTCGCGCTTCGTATACAGGTGCATGTTCTCGCGGATACGGTCGAAGACAACCACCTTGTCGTTGATAGAGTAACCGATGACGGTCAGGATGGCTCCGATAAACGTCTGGTCAACCTCAAGAGACATCGGCACGAGACCCCACAGCAGCGAATAAACTCCGAGAACGAATATCGTATCGAAAGCCAGCGCTATGGTTGAGCCGAGAGAGAATGCCACATTGCGGAAACGCAGCAGTATGTAAAGGAAGATTGCCACGATAGCGAACAACACGCTGATGATGGCACCCTGAGTGATGTCTTTTGCCACCGACGGACCCACTTTGGCACTGCTTATGATAGAGCCGCCTTCACGTATGTCGGGATTGCGGAATTTTGAGATGTCTGTCTGGGTAACCATTCCCGCTTTGGTCAGCGAGTTGAACAGAATGCTTTCCACCTCTGCGTCAACGTTCTGGTCGTTTGACTCTATCTTATAGTTTGTCGTCACACGGATTGTCTTTCCGTCGACACCGAGAGATATTGCGCTGAACGTAGACTCTCCGAAAGCTCCTTCGAGCGCCTCACGCACCTGCTCGGGCTGCACGGGCTTCTCAAACTGAAGCACGTAGTTGCGGCCTCCGGTGAAGTCGATGCTCTTGCTGAAGCCGCGGAAAGCGAAGCTTATCACGAACACCAGCGTGAGTATGCCCCAAATGGTGAGCGAACGCTTGTACTTGCCCATGAAGTTGAAGTTGGTGTTCTGAGGCATCTTCTTTGAAATGCCTGTCGTGAACGTAAGATTCTGCCACTTGTCGCGCTTCATCTGGCGGTCATATACAAGACGTGTCATGTAAACTGCGGTGAAGAACGAACAGCACAGACCGATGATAAGTGTGATGGCGAAGCCGCGGATGGGGCCGCTGCCGAATATGGCAAGTATCACACCGGTGATGATTGACGTAAGGTTGGAGTCGAAGATGGCTGAGAACGCATTCTTGTAACCTGCGTCGATGGCTTTCTTGACGCCGAGACCTTTGGCCAGCTCCTCCTTGGCACGTTCATAAATAAGCACGTTGGCGTCGACGGCCATACCGAGTGACAACAGCAAACCGGCGATACCCGGCATTGTCAGGGCCGTCTGGAACGAACTCATGATGCCCAACGTGAAGAACAGGTTGAACAAAAGAGCCATGTTTGCGAGCATACCCGGGATGAAGTTATACAGCAGCACGAGATATGCCATGAGGATGATGAAGGCGATTACGAATGATATCAGACCCTGCTGGATTGACTGCGCACCGAGCGTAGGACCTACGACGTCTTCCTGAACGATGCGTGCCGGGGCAGGCATGCGTCCTGACTTGAGCGTGTTTGCAAGGTCTTTTGTATCCTCGATGGTGAAGTTTCCGCTGATTTCAGAGCTTCCGCCGGTAATCTCGCCGTTGACACGGGGAGCGCTGTAAACGGCACCGTCGAGAACGATGGCTATGGCGCGGCCCACGTTGGCTTTGGTGAGGGCGGCCCAGCGGCGTGCGCCGTCAGAGTTCATCTCCATGTTTACTGTGGGGCGTCCGGTGACGCTGTTGAACTCGTCTCTTGCGTCTGTGATGACATCACCCTCAAGCGGAGCGCGGCCGTTGCTCTGAGTGACCTTCAGGGCGTGCAGCTCGTAAATGTTCTTGGCAGTAAAGCCGTCGGTCGGTTTTGCGCTCCAGAGCAGCTTCACGTCAGAAGGCAGTATGCGGCGGGCAGCCTCCGAGTAGATAATCTTGTCGATGGCGGCAGTGTCGCGCACATGAGCGTAACCCACGATGCTGAGCGCACCCTGCGGAGTGGTTTGCAGCATTGAGAGCAGCGGATGCAGTTTCTTGGCCTGCTCAGTCTGGGCATCGGCTTTTGCGGCAGCTGTCTGGGCCGACGCGCCGTCTTTCTTTATCTGGAATTTCGGTTTTGCCGTTTCGGTCTTGGCCGTCTGCTGTGCCACGGCGGTTGTGTCTTTCACGGCCGTTGTGTCGGCCTGTGTGTCTTCACCGGCGGCAGCCTGGTCGAGCTGAACAAGGTACGGAGTGATTTCCTCGCTGTTGTAAGTCTCCCAGAACTCAAGGTTGGCACTTCCCTGAAGGAGCTTGCGTACACGCTCCGGCTCACGTATGCCGGGCATTTCGACCATTATTCGGCCTTCCTGTCCTTCGAGTTTCTGAATGTTGGGCTGAACAACGCCAAACTTGTCGATACGGTTGCGCACAACAATGTAAGAGTTGTCAATGGCTGTCTGCACTTCGGCGCGCAGGGCTTTCTCCACCTCTGCGTCAGTGCTTTGTGTGCTGACCTTGCCTTTGAGCTGCTGTGTGGCGAATACTTCAGCCAGTCTGTGTCCGGGGGCATTCTGGCGGTAACACTTGATGAAGAGAGAGATAAAGTCGCTCTGGCTTGTCTCTTCTTCCTTCTTTGCCTGCTCGAGTGATTTTCTGTAAGCGGCGTCTGTCTTGTGGTCGGCAAGCATGTCGACGACGTCGGGTACGGAAATCTCAAGCACCACGTTCATTCCTCCCTTCAGGTCGAGGCCAAGGCCGATCTGTGTTTCCATGCACTTCTTGTAAGAATAAATGCCAAGGTACTTCACAGAGTCCTTGTAATCCTGCTGCGCAACAGGGTCTTTTATCTTCGCTGCCTGGCCGTCATAATAGCTTGTGGCCACGGAGAACGAGAGATAGAAGATGCTTGCAAGAGTCAGGAGGACGGACAATACGATTACGATTCCTTTGTTTTGCATTTT
>CALNFG010000164.1 GCA_939792625.1 uncultured Prevotella sp. | reverse complement strand
GCCATGTACATGGGTGAGCTGGCCCGCCGCAACCCGCCGCTTGACATCACACCGCTAACACCCACGGTAAAAGATATCACAATACGCAATTTTACCGTTGAGTCGGCCGACAGACTGCTTACTGTAAACGGCATTCCTGAAATTCCATGTGCAAACGTACTGATTGAAAACGGTAAAATCAGAACGAACAAAATAATCAGGACGATGAACGATGCCGACGGTTTCACTTTCCGCAACCTTGAGATACAAGCCACCGACAACACAATGACATTTGACGACAGCCGCAATGTGACGTTTGACGACGTAACATTCTACGTTCCAGGCAACACACTGAACATTGACATAAAAGGTCAAAAAGCCGGAAATATTTTCATAAACAAAGACGGCAAACAGACGGAATGCCGCCAGGGGCTCAATCACTTAGACTGAGCCGCCTCTGACTTAACGCAAGTCCCCGAATCACAACAGTTTGTCGTAATTTGGGAGCTTGCGTTAAATTTATTTTATATACTGTGCAATATTTTAAGCCTTTACGGGTTTATTAAATAACAGTGTAATCAAGGACCGTCATTATGAACATATATATATATTGGATAATCGGAGTATTTGTGATAAGCGCCGTGTGCGGATTCATCTTTATCCCGATAATCCTAAACTTCTGCAAAACCAAACAGCTATACGACATCCCCAATGCCCGCAAAATACATAAATGCGCCGTGCCGAGACTTGGCGGCATAGCTTTCATGCCGAGCATGTTCATCGCTTTTGCCATAGCTCTTTCGGCAATAAGCGTAACCGACAAACTGATAATGATAAACATCTGGAGCCTGTACTTCCTCACGAGCATATCACTGATTTACGTGATGGGCATAATCGACGATGTACTTGGGCTGTCGCCGTTAATCAAGTTTGCGGTACAGATAGTGGCGGCATGCTTTCTGCCCATGTCAGGTCTGTATATTAACAATCTGTACGGCTTCATGGGCATCAACGAAGTGCCTTTCATTATAGGTTTTCCGCTGACGGTACTGCTGATTGTATTTATCGACAACGCCATCAACCTTATAGACGGAATTGACGGTCTGGCAGCCAGCCTTTCCATAATGGCCCTGTCGGGTTTTCTCTACATCTTTGCTTCCCAGGAAGTATGGGCATACGCCATACTCATAGCCGGACTCATCGGTGTGCTTGTGGCTTTTCTTTATTTCAACCTGTTCGGTGATGCAAACAAAAACCGCAAGATATTCATGGGTGATGCCGGCAGCCTCACTCTCGGCTTCATTCTCGGCTTTTTGTGCATAAAATATTCGATGAACAATCCGGCCGTTATCATCGAACACAACTTTGACTTCATCATGGCATTCACGTTACTTATCGTTCCTATGTTTGATGTGGTCAGAGTGTTTACCGTGCGCATAATCCACGGCGGGTCGCCTTTCAAGGCTGACAAGAGACACATTCACCATAAACTGATGAGTGCCGGCCTGTCACAACACAAGGCCCTGGTATGTATCGTGGTGCTTGCAGCTGTATACATTGCACTGAATCACTATCTGCTTATGGTCATGACCAACACATACGTGTTCGTCATAGATGTTGTGATATACATCTGTTTCAACCTTATACTTAATCATTTTATAAGAAAAGAAAGAATAAGGAGCAAGGAGTAAGAAAAAAGAGAGGCAAAGCAATCCCGTCCCCTACCCTGCCACTCATTCATTCAAATAAATTACCTTCTGCGTCCTTCGGTTGATAAATTCATCATATCCGAAGAACACATTCTACATCTTGCGGAAACTCAGACGAAGTTCCGGCGAACATAACACCATACGGCTGCCGTCAAGACTTTCTATTGTGAACGTCTCGTCAAGAGAGTTTATGCCGAAAAACGTCAGCATGAACACGTCTGTTATGGGTTTGTCGCCGTTTTCCCTGTCATAAAAATACGGGTCAAACAGTCTGAGTTTACCGTCCGAATGTTCAAAACGGAACAACACGTTGGCATATTGTCCCGACTTGTCTTCGGCCAGCAGCAACCTCTGCTGCACTGACCAATATATCCGTTCGCCCGACATGTCTGTGCGCCCGTCAGTCAACAGCGTATCAACACTTACGAGATGCCACATTCCGTCAAGTTTACCGTTGCCCACCGTCTCCAGCTCGCATGAACTTGCAACAAAGACCAGCGCCGTAAACAATACAAATACTATACGTTTCATGACGATTTAATCTGTTTTAGAATCTTATCCTGCCATTCTTGGCCACTGTTATCTGCAAACCGTAATTGTTGCCAAGTATCCTGCCGAAGTCCATGCCATAACCGCCTTTCACGCTCCATCCGTCAAGCAGTCTGCCCTTGAAAGCATATCGGCACTCAACCAGAAAACTGAAGTTACGCTGAGGTTTGTCATAAGGATCGTCGTACGTGCCGAATCCCTCCTGCCACGACGCCATAACACGATAAGACAGCCGCGGCAACGGCCGGCCGTCAAAGCCGAGATGATACGCCTTGAAGCGGTTGTCCTTAACCCTTATCGTACCGTCGTCATTATATATGGGCGAGCGGTACAACGGATTACCAATCACCTGCCCCCAGTGCTGCCATCCCGTATACATCGAGTGGTTATAATAATTATCCTTGCCGCCGATGTGGTCGGGTATGGTCTGCGTGTGGTCGTGGTATATCGGTCCGCTCTGATATTTGGTACAGATATACTCAAACACCACATTGTTTATCCATCCGTTGCGCCGTAAGTTCAGCTCAGCTCCAAGCATGATGTCCTGCAGGTCATACAGCAGCCAGCGGTTGTCTTTCTTATCCTGCCACTCTTCGCCCGAGCCGTAACCGTCGTAATCAAGCATGAACATGCCCGAATGGTCTTCAAAATATTTATCTGCATACACCCCCAGACGCCACTCCTCAGCATCCCAGTTAACACGCAGGAGCCAGCTGCCCAGCTGGTTTCCCTCCACGTTCTTATACGTGGTCTCACCTTTGTCTGAGCCTCCCGGCCAGAAAGCGTTCCAGAACGACCTTAAACCCGTATCATTTTTAACCTCTTTCATTCCGCCGTTACCATCGGCAATATAAGACGTTCCTCCAAACGTACAGGCCATTTCGATGCCAAGCTCCACCGACAGCGGTCTGTCATCATTGTCCTTACCTATTTTCAGATAGCCCGCCTTGCTGTGATATAACACTCTGTTGGCGTAATTGCTTTCACGCCGGGTAAAGCTGTGCTGCCATCTTTGGTCGGTCATTATGCCGTAGGCTACGTGTCCTTTCAGATGCACCCAACCGTTGGTGAAAGGCAATGTCCAATATTCGGGCAGGGCCAGACGCACCTGCGGCACAGGCCGCGCATTAATGCCCAACGTCTGCGAGCCGCTGCTCAACATGTTATTCTTAAGCTCCATGGGATATTCCTTGCTGCCGGCCGCCAGTACAGCGCGCAGCCAGCGCAGTTCGACAAAAGCCTGCTGCACCACAATGTCGCTCGTAAAATTATACGGCACGGCCAAGTCTAAACCGCCGCCAAGTCCCCAATGCCGGGCGGAGTCGGCAGACAGCGGCCTGAATACTCCTGCCCTGAGATAACCGTTGCCGTTTGCCAGCGAACTCAGACCATAACGGTTAGCGTTAAGCCATAACGGAGTAGTGCCCTTTGAGAATGTCGACTGCATCTCGACATTATATTCCAAGCCGACGGACAACGGGCTTCTTTCCCCGTCGACTCTGACTGAGTCTTGGGCATAAGCAACACGTCCCAGCATCACCGACAGTAATATTAAGCAGCACCTTTTCATCAATTGTTTTTATTCCACATATAAAATATATAACGCAACTTTATGCAAATTATTGCAAAGATATAAAAATCCACATCATCTAAACCCCAAAGTGTGGACAATATTGCATCTTCCGGACAAATAATAGGGATTTTCCCGTTACGGTTAGGGGAAAACCTTTTGTTCAAAGCCATATTATTTGTTTCTTTGCATACGTAACCGGTAAAAACCGGAACATCAAAAGAATTACATCATAACACAATAGCGGTATGAAAAGAATATTAATCATCCTGACAGCTCTGCTGAGTCTCACAGGCACAGCCACGGCCATGAGCTACGAACAGGCACGGGAGCAAGCCCTGTTCCTGACGGACAAGATGGCATACGAACTGAATCTCACCGAGGAGCAATATGACGCCGCATACGAAATCAATCTCGACTACCTGATGAGCGTCACCACTCCTGACGATCTCTACGACATTTACTGGAGGCAGCGCAATCTTGACCTCAGCTACGTGCTTCTTGACTGGCAGTACAGGGCATTCTGCGCCGCCACATACTTTTACCGGCCTCTGTACTGGCACGGAGGCGTGTGGCACTTCGCCGTATATTCACATTATCCGAGGCGTGATTACTTTTATTTCGGACGTACCAACATCTACATAAACTACCGCGGCGGACACAGCTGGCGGCACAACGGCGGACACAGCTGGTACAAAGGACGCACTTTCCATCACGGACACAGAGGCAAATGGCACGGACTGAGAGACCGCTTCGACCGCGGTGACTTCCATCACAAAAACCACGGCGGCCCCAAACCGAAAGGTGACCGCAACCACCGCTTTGGCTCAGACAACAACAGGCACAACGCAAACTTCGGCAACAGACCGCAAAGCGGCAGACAGCAGTGGCGTCACAACCTGAACGGCAGACGCGACGGCGTGAGGATAAAGCGCGAAAGCAGCACACGCACCACGGCACGTCCCGGCAAGTCAGGTGCAGGCAGCAAGACAATGACGGTAAAAAGACCGGCACCTGGCAAACAGACAAGAAAGCCGAGCAACATCTTTACACCAAAAACTTTAAAGAACAGGCCGTCGGTAAAAAGAAACATCGGCACACGCAAATCTGTCAA
>CALNFG010000163.1 GCA_939792625.1 uncultured Prevotella sp. | reverse complement strand
GTTAACTACGGACGGTCGGCAGACCGTCTGACTCCCGTTAACTCCTTATTAACTCCATTTTGATACATCCTCATTGTTTTTAGCGTTATCTTGTAACTTATTTTGTTGTAGTGTCAATTATGCCTTCTATTGCTTCTTGAGATGTGGTGCAGGAGTCATTGTCATCATTATGGTGATGATGGCAGCAACCACCCTTGTGGTCGTTATGATGCCCGCAACAGCCGCCTTCGTGTTCATGATGATGATGCCCGCAACAACCGCCTTCGTGTTCGTGATGATGCCCGCAGCAGTCACCTTCGTGTTCATGATGGTGTCCGCAGCAGCAACCTTCTCCGCTCATGCGGTTTACCAGACCTTGTATTTCTTCGTTGGTGGCTTCTCTCGATTCCACCATATATCCGTTGAAATGTAATGTTTTACCGGCAAGCGGATGGTTGAGGTCTACTTTTACCTTATCATTGTCTAATGATATCACTTTACCATAAAATCTGTTGCCATCTTCGTTTTGCAACGGTATTATGGCATCTTTGTAAATGTTTTCGTGGTCGAAATGGCCGTTTATGCAGAATATGTTGCGGTCAAGGTCAAGTACATGTTCGTCTTCATAGTCCCCATAAGCTTCGTCTTTTTGCAGAGTGAAGTCGAACTTATCACCTTTATCAAGTCCTGCAACTTTTTTTTCAAATGCGTCGAGAGCTATTCCGAAACCGCTGATGAACAGGAACGGTTCTTTTTCAGTTGCTTCTTCAACGAGCTTTTCCACTCCGTTGTCAACCGTGTACAGTTTGTACGCCACGGCGATGTATTTGTTCTGATTGTCTGTCATTTTTGTATATTTCTGTTTGTTTACAAGCGCAAAGGTAATGTAAAAAATCGATAAGGCGAAATAAAAACGTGTGAAACGGATTATAATTTTATCCGGTGTCCGTTTGTTGGACTTGTTGTCTGAAAATGGTATATTTGCGTATGTTTTTCATCGGTTAATCACAGAAAACATTAACTTTGCGGACATATATGGAGAAAACAACGCTATACATAAAGAATATGGTGTGTGACAGATGTAAGGCGGCAGTTGCCTGTGCGTTCAAAGACTTGGGGCTTACGCCGTTGTATGTGTCGCTCGGAGTGGTTGAAGTAAAGGGGGTGGTGGACGTAGATAAGCGTGCCGAAATAGGTAACTCCCTTGCACGGCTTGGTTTTGAACTTCTTGAAGACCGACGTAGGCAGACTGTGGAGCGTATAAAAAGTGAAATAATAGAACTTGTGCATTATAAAGACAATAAATCAGCAGTGAATTTATCTGCATACATATCTGTCAGACTTGGTGCCGAATACAGCGCTCTGAGCAAAATGTTTTCAGAAATTACAGGTATGACGATAGAGCGGTATTTTATTTTGCAGAAGATAGAGCGTGTGAAGGAATTGCTTTTCTATGATGAAATGTCGCTGAGTGAGATAGCTGTGAAAATGAACTATTCAAGTACGGCTTATCTTAGTACACAGTTCAAAAATGTTACAGGTATGACGCCGTCGCAATTTAAGTCACAACACAAAAAAGAGCTGAAACAGCTTGATAAAATATGAAATGCAATATCTGCATGATGTTTAAGCTATGTTTACATAGCTTTTCAACGGCTCGAACGTATGTTTCACAGCATGGGTAAACATGCGGCAAAGGGCAAGAAAGCGTATTGTCTTGTTCCGGCTCTTTGCTGCATGTTAAGAAACTGTTTTGATTTTTTTGTTAAATGGATTGAGATGTATTTTCGAGGCGTTTCCGGTTGTTATTTGAGTAAGTTTAGCGGGCTAAACGTCGAAAATAACAATCGGAAACGACCGGAAAGACGCTCGGGGACATTAACAAAGAGCCATGCAGTTTCTCCATGAAAAGAGTCCTGTAAAAAATCAAAACAGTTTCTAAGATATGTTTACTTGGCTTGTGACGGTACACCTGCACGTCCGCCAATGTGACAGTTGAGCAATTCCACGCCTTCGGTATTGTCAAAGCTTATGGCGTTTTTAACGTCTCCTATTTCTATGTTGCTGAAAACGACATTGCGTATGGGTTCTGCTTCAGTCCCTTGAAGCACAAGACCGGCAGCGGCAGCCTTGCGGCAAGTCATACCGTCAATGTAAATGTTGCTTACACGGGTGAACTTGTTGTTGTCAAGACCTTCGCCGGCATACATGCTGGTGGCATAAAAAAGGTCTTCAACCTCATCGAATTCACAGTTTTTTACGTATAGGTTATTGACAAAACCACCGCGGTCAGGGTTTGTTTTTATGTATATGCCGCGCTTGCAATAACCGCCTGAAGTGCAGTCTTCGACAAACACATTGCGTACTCCGGCTGACATTTCGCTGCCTATTACGACAGCATGCAATCCTTTGAAGCGGCAACGGCGTATTATAATGTTTTCCGACGGTGTTTTGGCTGCCCATCCATCATTGTCACGTCCGCTTTTTATGGCCACGTTGTCATCACCGTTGTTAAATTCGATTTCTTCTATCAGGATATTGCGTGAGCATTCCGGGTCGATTCCATCGTTGTTCACCAGTTTTGCGTCATAACGCAGACCGCGACATATTATATTCTCGCTTTTCAGCAGATGTACGCACCAGAAAGGAGCATTTGTGATGAACACACCGGTGAGTGTGATGTTCTTGCAGTTGTAAAACTGTATGAGCTGCGGTCTCAGCCACCATCCTTCGCCGAATACACGGTCAGGTTCTGGAATACCGTTATGATTCATGTCACGGCTGCGTGCCTGTCCTTCTTTTTGTCTGCTTTTCCATGTGGCAAACGTTGTTGAGGCATTGCCGTCAATGGTACCTTCGCCTACAATGGAGATGTCATGAAGCCCGTAGCCGTATATGAACGGACTGTAGTTTCTGAGAAAAGTTCCTTCCCATCCGGTTTTTACTACCGGCAGATATAATTCAGGCTCTGGCGAAAACATTATTGTTGCCCCTTTACGCAGGTCAAGGCACACGTTGCTTACAAAGTGTATCGGCCCTTTCACCAGATAAGTGCCGGCCGGAACTATTATTCGTGCGCCTCCGCTTTTGGCGGCAGTCTTCATTGCGTTGTCAAAAGCTTTCTTGCAGTCTTTTTTGCCGTCACCGCGTGCGCCGAAATCAGTTATTATAAGACTGTCTGAAGGTACTCCGGCTCCTGTGATGAGACTTATTATCGAGTCGCGGCGGGTTATGCGTTCACGTTCAATGGCAGACATGTCTGTGGAAGGGCAGGCTTGAATCAAAGGAAGGAAAAACAATATCGAGATTAAAAGTGACTTCATATTATATACATTATTTATAATAAAAAGTCAGGCCGGAATGTTCCGGCCTGACAGAGTTTTATCAGCAAACTCTTTCCAGTTTCTTCATTATAGAGAAGATGAACAGGAACGAGAGCAGGCAAAGCACGACAAGTATGCCCCATACGGCCTCGAGAGAAACGTGTCCCCAAAGGAATCCTGGTATAGACACAAGCATGTTGCCTACGGCGGTGGCTACAAACCAGCCGCCCATCATGAGGCCCTTGTATTTGGGAGGAGCCACTTTAGATACGAAGCTTATGCCCATTGGCGAAAGCAGCAGCTCGCCAAATGTCAATATAAGATATGTGGACACGAGCCAATTGGGAGCCACGCGCGCACCTCCGTCGTAAGAAAGCCCCATAGAGCCTATCATCATCACAACATAACCGCAACCGGCAACAAGCATTCCGAGTCCGATTTTGCGTGGAGCCGAAGGCTCTTTGCCTTTGCTTGCCAGCCAGCCAAAAATAGCCATCGACACAGGTGTGAGCATAACCACAAAGCAGGGGTTGAACTGCTGGAAGATTGGAGCTGTGACTTCAACACCCTCCGGTGAGAGATTGACATATTTTAATATAAGTATTGCAGCTGCGGCAATGATAACAAGTAGCGATATGGTCTTTCCGCGGCCGGTCTTTGACTGGAACAGGGAGAACAACGCATATACAATGAAGATTACACATACCAGGTTTGTTACGTCGAACATCATGCTTTCAACACCTGTGCTGTGCTGATTTGTAAAGTCACGTGCAAAGTATGTAAGGGTAAGTCCGTTCTGATGGAATGCCATCCAGAAGAAAATTACTACTGCGAACACAAGGCAGAGAGCTACAACACGCTCCCTGGTTTCTTTCGGAGAGAGTTCCGGCTCGTTGTGACCTGCCACGGCCGCTTCCGTCTTGCTGTTATAGTCGGCATGCTTGAATGTGTTCCTGAAACCATAATATATGGCTATTGATAAAACGAGCGACACGCAGGCCACGCCAAAGGCGTAATGGTAAGCGTCTGCTTCTGATACTCCGAGAGAGTTTTTCGCAAAATCCATAATCTTAACAGCAGCCGTGGGAGCAAACAGAGCGCCGATGTTGATGGCCATGTAGAAGATAGAGAATGCAGAGTCACGCTTAGACTGGAGTGCAGGGTCATCGTAAAGATTACCGACCATAACTTGCAGATTACCCTTGAAAAGACTTGTGCCGACGCACACGAACACAAGGGCACCGAACATGAGAATCATGCCCAACATGCCGGCTCCGGCCGGAATGGCGAGCATCAGATAGCCGAGGAACATCACGATGATGCCCGTGGTGACACACTTTCCGTAACCAATCTTGTCAGCTATGGCTCCTCCCGCGAGCGGCAGGAAATAGACAAACGCCAAGAAAGCGGAATAAACAGCACCTGCTCTTCCCTCATCCCAACCGAAGTTGGCCTGGAGGAAAAGCACAAAGACGGCAAGCATCGTATAATATCCGAAACGCTCGCCCGTGTTGGCCAAAGCCAACGCATACAAACCTTTAGGTTGTCCTTCAAACATAATTTAAGTATTATTTTTAAGTTATTAATGTACAAGTACAAACCTGCCAAATGTCAAGCCGCAACGGGATGAACAGAGGGCAAGGACACAGGTTAACAT
>CALNFG010000162.1 GCA_939792625.1 uncultured Prevotella sp. | reverse complement strand
CAAGCTGAAATAAAATGTGTCCTGCCGCCTTCACCCGTGTGTATGGCGGCACGGCATGACACGAAACTGCTCATGCCGGTATGAAACGGACGAATAAATCAATAAAAAACAGAAAAAATGAAAGCATTACATTCAGACAAGGCGCCTAAGGCTTTAGGCCCGTACAGCCAGGCGATAGTAGCCGGCGGATTTGTGTTCGCATCAGGACAAGTGCCCATCGACCCCGCAACGGGTGAGTTTGCTGAGGGCGGAATAAAGGAGCAGACACGCCAGTCGCTCACCAACGTGACCAATGTGCTTGCCGAGGCAGGCATTGACCTGAGCCACGTGGTAAAGACAACCGTATTCCTCTCAGACATGGACAACTTCGCCGCAATGAACGAAGTTTACGCCACATTCTTCAAAGAACCGTTCCCCGCACGCTCTGCCGTAGCCGTAAAGACTCTGCCCAAAGGTGCTTTGGTTGAGATAGAAGTTATTGCGGAATTGTAATTTGGAAGGAGTAAAGGAGAAAGGAGGGAAGGAGAAGGAGAAAAGGAGTAAGTAGATTTGCAATAAATAATACACATTTACTTCCTCCTTCTCTCCTTTCTCCTTACTCCTTCCCACCTTTCTCCTTCCCTCCTTTTAAATATTCTTTAATCGTTTCCACATATTCCTCAAACGCTTTCATGCCCTCATCGGTAATGCTGCATGATGTGTTTGGGCGCTTTCCTACGAAGCTTTTTGTTATCTGGATGTATCCCGCTTTGCTGAGTTTGTCGAGCTGCACACTCAGGTTGCCGGCCGTTGCCCCCGTCTGTTCGCGCAGATATACGAAGTCAGCCTCTTCTAAACTGACGAGCAGCGACATTACGGCCAGACGTAATTCACTGTGCAAGAGAGGATTTAACGGTTTAAGCATTTTTTGTCAGTTGTCAGAGTTTATCTCGTGTTTGTTTTTTCTGTCGTACATTCTTGCCTGCCGGTTGATGAGTATGCCCGGTATAATCAGCAGTGTTACGGCTGATAAGGCGAGCATCAGCGGCTCGTAAGGGCCGGGATACATCAAGGCATTATTCATCAGTATCAGGTTAGAGCCGATAAATACTCCGTAGGTATTTGATTTCAGTACGTATGCCGTTATTGCCGATGCGAACATCAGCATCAGTATCATCACTGCTGTTATGGGCAGGGTCGCTCCGTAGACCGACCTGTCGTAAGAGAATGATCCGATGACGGCTGTGAATACGGCGAGTATGCCGAACACCGTCCACACCCATCTTATCATCTTCCATACGTAAGATGTCGGTCTGGCCGAATATATTCTCTGTCTTCTGATGTATCCGTAAATGCCCCATCCTATGGCACACATTGCAAACCAAAGACAGTTCCATAAAGGCTTGCCGGTCAGCGACCAGAGTGCGAATATTATGACTCCCGTGACGGCACTCTGCACTCCCCATATTATCATTGGTGTGCCGGCGTTGCGCTCCACGTCATGTCTGCCCTGTTCTATGGCCTCGCTTATTATCTCGAGACTGCGCTCGATGCTCATTTTCTCTTCATTTTCCATGTTTATTCTCCTCTTTGTTTTTCTTTTCCTGTTTAATCTTTTCGGGTATGTATTCCAGTTTTATCGTGGCTTTTGTCAGGCCTTTCTTCACGTTAACAGTGCCTGATCCGCAGTATTCTTTCGGCAGTCTGCCGTCCATGTCGCACTGCATGTTGTCGTTTTCATCATGAAGTATGTAGAATGAAACTGCTCCTTCGGGTACACTGTCAACCTTTACCGTCACGTCGCCCTTGCTTGCATGCTGCATTGCCGTTTGTCCGAGACTTGTGGCGATGAGTATTTTCCCTTTGCTGTTGGGTATGTTTGTTACGGTAAGTTCTACCGTGTTCTGTGCCGAAACAGTTCCTGCCGTCATCAGGGCCAATGCTGACATAACAATTGTCTTTAGTCCTTTTTTCATGGTTTCATCGTTTTTGAAGTGTTTGACATTTATCTCTTTTCACTCTTCTCCTTGCCGTTGCCACTGCAGTTGGTCACGGCCCGGAGCGCTATCCGGATACAACGCAAAGGTAAATAAGTTTATAATATAAACCAAATAAATATAAAATTAGCGGCCGGATTTTATTTTTAGTTAACTATAAAGTGGTTTTTTGTCTGGAGACTAAAGGTTTTATAACAAAAAAAGCTCATGACTCAATGCGTCATGAACTGCCAATCATCTGTGCCGGGTCTTTCTTTCGGCGTTACTGTTGTTTGCTGTTGTGTTTGTTGTTTTGCTTCCGTGCTGGTCTGTTAAGCGACCTTATTTCGTGTGAGGCTTCTTTCTCATCGTCTGTTTTCATCCATATCGGTTTGGTGTCATTATGTTTTTCGGTGATTTCAAAGTCAAGTTCGGGCAGGTCGATTTCATCTGTCGGTTTAAACGGAATGTTTAAAGGCATTGTATATTTTTCTACTTTTACCATGGCAATGCCCGATGATATCATGCCTATCTGTTTTGCCGCGGCGTATGACAGGTCGATTATCCTCCGGCTTCCGCATCTGTCCGTGACTTTCACCACAACACTCTTGTTGTTCTTGATATTGGTGACTTTGAGCATTGTGCCCAGGGGATAGCGCTTGTGGGCGCACGTCAGGCTGTCACGGTGGTATTTTGTACCGTCGCTCATGCGGCGTCCGTGCATCCTGCTGGAATAATAACTGGCCATACCTTTCTCCTGTGCATGGAGAAAGGTACAGCCGGTCAGAGTAAAAAGTATTATGAGAAAAACTTTTTGTATCACTATTTTTGTCAGGTTTATACTATGCCCTGAGCCATCATAGCGTTGGCAACCTTCATGAAGCCTGCGATGTTTGCGCCCTTTACATAGTCAACATACTCCTCGTTCTCACGTCCGTACTTGACGCACTGCTCGTGGATGTTGTGCATAATCTGGTGCAACTTCTCGTCAACTTCAGCCTCACTCCAGCTCAGACGGATGGCATTCTGTGTCATCTCAAGGCCTGAAGTAGCTACGCCACCTGCATTGACAGCCTTGCCGGGAGCGAAGAGCTGCTTGGCTTCGATGAACTTCTTGACAGCTTCTTCAGAGCAGCCCATGTTAGAAACTTCGGCAATACAGATTGGTTTGTTTGCCAGAAGCATGTCTGCGTCTTCGCCGCTGACTTCGTTCTGAGTGGCACAAGGAAGAGCGATGTCGCACTTAACTTCCCATGGTTTCTTGCCTGCAACGAACTTAGAGCCGGGGAATTTGTCTGCATAAGGCTGGCAAACGTCATTGCCACTGGCACGAAGCTCAAGCATGTAGTCAATCTTTTCGCCGCTGATTCCTTCGGGATCGTAGATGTAGCCGTCAGGTCCGGATATTGTGATGACCTTTGCGCCCAGCTGGGTAGCCTTTGTTGCGGCACCCCAAGCCACGTTACCGAAGCCGCTGATTGCGACTGTCTTGCCTTTGATGTCATATCCGTGAGTCTGCAGCATCTGGTTAACAAAGTAGAGGGCGCCAAATCCTGTTGCCTCGGGACGTATCTTTGAGCCGCCCCACTCAAGACCCTTGCCTGTGAGGACACCGCCCCACTCGTGAGTAAGTTTCTTGTACATACCGAACAGGTAGCCGATTTCACGTGTACCAACGCCTATGTCGCCTGCGGGAACATCCTCGTCAGGACCGATGTGGCGGTAAAGTTCAGTCATGAAAGCTTGGCAGAAACGCATAACCTCGGCGTCGCTACGGCCGCGCAGAGAGAAGTCAGAGCCGCCCTTGCCGCCGCCCATAGGCAGAGTGGTGAGCGCGTTCTTGAATGTCTGCTCGAAGCCGAGGAACTTCAAGATTGAGAGGTTTACTGACGGGTGGAAACGCAAACCGCCTTTGTACGGGCCGATGGCGCTGTTGAACTGAACGCGGTAACCGATGTTTACATGCACTTCACCTTTGTCGTCAACCCATGGCACACGGAATGTAACGACACGTTCCGGCTCAACGAGACGTTCGATAAGTTTTGCTTTCTCGAACTCGGGATGCTGGTTGTAAACGTCTTTGATTGACATCAGCACTTCCCTTACGGCCTGCAAGTACTCTGATTCACCCGGATGCTTCTGCTCCAAGGCTTGCATTATTTTTTCGACTTCCATAGTATAAATTTTTGTTAATCTAACATTATGTCATTGTTGTGCTGCAAATGTAAGGTTTTATAATGTAACCGCAAAGGAAAAGCTTGATTATTTGACTGCTTGTGCTTGCTTTTTGTACTTTTTCACAGTTGCGCGGCATATTGCGGCCGTTGTTTGCGTTAACGGAAAAGTGCTGCCCCGTAAACATCATGCGCCGAAACGACGGAAAGGTATATCCGTAATTTCGGCGCATGGCGTTTTTATTTAAAATATTATAGTCACTCTGTCCGGCTTCAAAACCGTATAACCTCAAAACCGGGTGTTTTTGCCCGTAATGTCATAATCAGTCTATCCGGGCGAGAGCCTGCTTCAGGTCGTCAATGATGTCGTCGATGTCCTCGATGCCCACCGAGAGGCGAATCAGGTCGGGAGCGATGCCTGCCTCGCGCAGCTGTTCGTCGCTGAGCTGGCGGTGGGTATGGCTGGCAGGATGCAGCACGCACGAACGGGCGTCGGCCACGTGGGTGGCGATGTTGATGAGCCTGAGCGAGTCCATAAACTTTACGGCTGTGTCGCGGTTGCCTTTCAGTCCGAACGACATCACTCCGCACGAGCCTTGCGGCAGATACTTGCGGCCCAGTTCGTAACCGTCGTCGTCTTTCAGTCCGCAGTAGCGAATCCATGCCACGTGCGGGTCGTCGTGCAGGAACTCTGCCACCCGTTGCGCGTTCTCGCAGTGCCGCTGCATGCGCAGGTGAAGCGTTTCGAGCCCGATGTTCAGCATGAACGCGTTGTGGGGCGACGGTATGGAGCCGAGGTCGCGCATGAGCTGTGCCACCAGCTTGGTCATGTAAGCCATCTTGCCGAACGCCGTGGTGTATGTCAGTCCGTGGTAAGAC
>CALNFG010000161.1 GCA_939792625.1 uncultured Prevotella sp. | reverse complement strand
CCTCGACATCTACCAGAAAATCAACGGCATCAGCCTGCCGATAGTATGATTAAAGGTGGAAAGGTGAAAAGAAATCCGTGAAGATCAGCCCTCACAGAGACACCTGAGCCGTGACAAGTATCTCGCGCGGACGCAGTTCGTAATAACTCGTTGATACCGCCACACCGCCGTATGTGGTGATGCTGTACCGGCGCTTGTCGAAAATATTGCGAACTTCGGCCGAAAGGCGCACCTTCTTCAGGCGCCACACTACCCCCGCATCGGCCAGAAGAATACCTGCCACCTGTCCGCTCTGCAGACGGTTGTGGTAATGAATTACAGACGTACCTATGTCCACCCGCCCCACGGTATGTGTGTAAGAGAGGCGCTCCACCATGCCAAACAAGGCTTTTTGCGCCATTCCACCTGTCCTAATCTTGTTCAGTGAAAACTCTCCGCGGTAAGTGAATGTACCGAATGCGGGTGACAACACAACCTCGGGTTTTACCGTCAGCGCATGCAGACAATAGCCGGTAATGATGCCCGATGACAGCTGCATGCCTGCGGCATAATTATAGACAGCCTCAAACTTTGTTTTCATACGGATGTCGAAAAAGCCCTTCGACACCAGCGCACGCGCCGTTGCCGACTGCCCGTGCCAGCAGCGTGCGACGCTGTTCAGCAGATAATGCCCGCCGGTTATGGTCATGTCGGTCATCATATTGCCATGATTACGGCTGTAATTTGCTCCGAAGCTCATGAACATCTCTTTCACCGGGCGCTTGTAGTCATAAGAAGCACCTACACTGAATGTCCCGCGGCGCGACGGCATACTGCCGTTGAACACGTGTGTACGATAATCCGACATGTATTCACCCACGGCAAAGCTCTCCCAGCCGTCTGTCGTCATAGCATATCCGGCATTGACATTCCACTCTCCGCGGGTGCCGCTCCTGATGTTCGCAAGCATCGTGGGCGAGGCGTCGAGATACTGTCCGCCACCACCCGTGATGACTGTCCACCGCACCGGAACAAACAGGAGCAGCTTCAATCCGGAACGGGTCAGCTGCCAGTCGGGTACGGTGTGTACTGTAAGACGTGTGCGGCGGCCCCTCAGATTGAGATGTTCGGCGGTCAGGCCTACGTCATAACGGTGGGTCAGCGAGCGACGGCTTAACGTCAGGCGGGCATAATTGTCGGTGTAATAGATAATGTTGTTCATCTTTTGCGTCAGTCCGTCAACGGTCATGCGATGCGGAGCGTAGTGAAAATCGAGCGTCGAATGTAGTTGCCACGACAGCTTATCGCCCGTCAGTATCCGCGTAAACGTGTTACGGGCATTAAGTTCGGGAGTCTCCACACGTTGCGTTATGCCCGCATCTCCGTCACCCGCAAAAACCGACAGACCGTCGCCGCGTGTCCCCGACAGGCGGAACTGTTCGTCGCCATACACGCTTTCGGTGTTCGTGTTGTGATTAAACTCCACGTATATCATGTCGCTGCGTATGCGCGAACGGTCGGTTTCATCCGTGCGCACAGGGTTTTCACCGTCAAAATAATACAGCGACGTGTTGCCCGTGGTCCTGCTTTCATCTGTATGAGTATATCCTGCCGCAATCCGCCTCTCGTCTCCCGATGACGTCTTCCGCGTCTGCTTCACGGTGAAATCGCACGAGCGGTTGAAGCGCACGCGCTCCGCGTCAACGGGCGAGACAAGCGGCGGTGCGGCAAACCACTGCGGCACGCACGTTCCGGCGCCGTCTGCCGCCGTGCCCGTCAAAGCAAGCAAAGCGTCGTTCTCCGACAAATCACGCCCCGAATGGTCATACCCGGCCGTGTACATGCGTTGACACTTCCGCCCTATCTGCAGCGCGTCGGCATCTGCCTGAAGCTCGGTATGCCGCATGGTGAAATCTGTCACAACCGCCGGACGCAGCGTGAACATCCACTTGTCGCGCACCTCCGGGCGCAGCCTGATGTTCATCGCCACGTCATTGGTGAACACCTTGTCGCGCAAAGCCTTGACCGGCTGGTCATGCTCTACGATTTCCGCCTTGTCCACGTCTTTGGTCTTGAGTATCTCGCTCAGCTTGTTATACCGCCCTCCGGTTAAGTCGAGGTCTTCAACAGTAAAACGAGTGATGTCTTTTCCGTTGAAACTTATCCTTCCGCTTTCGTCCACATCAACTCCCGGCAACTTTTTCAGCACATCCTTCAGCGAATTGTCGCGCTCGCCGGCGAAGCGCTTCAGGTCGAACATCACGGTGTCTCTCCGCCCGAACACGGGCATACCCTCAACCTGTATCTCCTTCAGTTCAAAAGCCTTCTGCGCCATCGGTACGTCCACGGTCTGCCTTCCCTCAACGGGCACGCTCTTCTTCATATACCCGAGAAACGTCACTTGCAGCCGGTCGCCCACCTCTGCAGTTACATTAAACCGCCCGTCGCTGTCTGTACGGACAAAAGTCACGGCCCGGCCTTTGCGCATCAGGGTGACGGCAGCGTCGGGCAGCGGCTTCAGCGAGAGCGAGTCGTAAACCGTACCCTCAACCACGACGGGCACGGAAGCACCGCCCGCCTGAGCTTTTGCCGACAAAGCAAAAGCCGTAATAATGATAAGGAAAAAGAGTTTTTTCATAGACATAACAGTGCTTAACGGCCGGCACCACAGCGTGAGACCGCGCCACGGTTTGCGAGAGCTTACCTTTTGGTCTGCAAAAGGTAAGCTTTTACCGACCAAAAGACGGTCTTTTGCGAGCTAAAAGACAAGCTTTTGCACAGCCGCTGATTATCAAACATTTACAAAGACGTTACATACATCGTTTTCATTGCAGCTCAATGGGGTTGTAAGGCTCGCTGCCCGAGGCTCCCAACTCGTTGCCGAACTTGTCAAAATGGCGGACAGTAGCTTTCGAGTCGGCCGTCAGATAGCCGTCAGGGTCGGCATGGTAGCGGCGGCGGATGTCTTCAAGCTCCTTGCGGCTCACGGCTTCATACTTAGAGCCTTTATAATACATGGGCCTGCCGGGGGCAGCCTGAGCCATGCCCGTGGCACGGAACACGTAATGCCTGCGGCTGTCGTATGCCTGCAGAATCAGACCGGGCAGACCGCCGAGTTTCCACGGACCGACGCCTAAAGGTATGTCTTCAGTATACCATGCGTACCACGTGCGGCCTTTATACGCGGCCACGGCCATACGGCACGAATAGCCGAAAATGACGGCCGAGCTGTCGGCAACGGGTGTCCAGGCGGGTGCGGTATAGTCTTCGGTGCATACAAAGCGGTCTAGGCCGAACTTTTCGAGCAGCGCGGTCTTGCCTGCCACGGGGTAATTCACGTACAACTGCCAATGCACATTCTTTCCTCCCGAAAACGATGTTCCACCGTTGGCAAACACAGCGGCGTTAACCGAGTCAGCAAGAAACTCCTCATAACTGTAAAACGACGAGATGCCGCCGCCCGTTTCGAGGCACATTGTCTCATGAACAGCCTTGTCCGGATGATTGAGAGTGTCCCCAACATACGCCATATCGTAATAAACTATATAGCTCGCAACTCCACACGAATCACCCTTCTTGAAATCTTCGGGCGACACGATGACGATTTGCGCCATGCCTGAGGCCGCCGCAAACAACACGTACAATAACGATATTAACTTCGACATAATGATTATTTTTTTGAATGACACCGCAAAATTAACGTGCATACACCGATGAAACCGCAGTTTTTTATTACTCTCGTATTACCTGGAATATTACTAAAATATTATAAGCCGTACACACGCGCGCGATTTTTAGTAACTTTGCATAAAATAAGAAAAGCAACACCTGACCATGAACAAACGTATAAAAACTGTATGGATATTGAGCATCATCACGATGATTCTCATCTTCTGCGGCCAGACTTACTGGCTTATCAACCAGTATGAGTTCACTACAAGTCTTAAAATCGAAAAACTGAAAAACGTCTGCATCAAGGCTCTCGAAGAGGAACAGATGAAGAGATTCAACTCCCACAAAAAGGAAAAGGATGCAAACAATGATTCACGGACAGTGATAAAAGTGAACATCTCGCAGACAGAAACCATACGCGACGACAAGCTCAACGCGAAAACAGGCCTGAATTACGAACTCAACGGCAAACGGGAAACTGTCTATCTGAAAGATTTGGAGAAAGCCGAAGGGGTGGACATATCGTACAGATACCTCGCATCCAAACAGGAACGGTTCAACAAAAACACGCTCGACTCGCTGCTCAGCGCTGCCGGTTACGACACGACACGTCATTTCCGCTTCTACCGGAGCGACCGTTACATGAAGAATCCGGTGTACGCCGTCAGCGGCACATTCGGCAACAGCCTCAACGTGAGATATTCGTCCAACCCGTTGCTGTACGAAGCCGTGGCGTTCGATATCGTCATCTGGCCGGCCGCAACAATACGTTCTATGGCGTGGCAACTTGCCGGCAGCGCGTTGCTGATTGTCGTGTTGGCCTTCTGCCTGATGTATCAGATTAAGACCATCATCATTCAGAAGCGCATCGACCGCATCCGCCACGAGTTCATGAAAAACATGATATACGAGATGAAACAGCCTCCTGCATCGGAGCCGGCCGAGAGCGAGGCTGTGAAAATAGGCGACACGGAGTTTTTCTACTCGTTCAACGAGCTGCGCCACGGCAGCGAGAGAGTAATAATAACCAGCAGACAGGCCGAGATACTGCGGCTGCTGGCCGAACATACAGACAACCTCGTGAGCCGCAAAAGCATCCTTACGGAAGTATGGGGCGACGATTCGTATGCCAATTCCATGGCCCTGAACGTGCAGATTACTTACCTGCGGCGTGCCCTAAAGCCTGATTCTGCGGTGAGCATAGAGGCCGTCATCAGGAAAGGATACATCCTGAAGGTGGGAAGGTGAGAAAGTGAGAAGGTGAGAAAACACTGTTGCACGCCGTATTATCCGGCTCCGCGGTTTTCTCACCTTCTCACTTTCTCACCTTCCCACCTTCTCACCTTTCCTTATATATCACGCTGTTGGCGCCCGAAGTTATCTTGAGAGCT
>CALNFG010000160.1 GCA_939792625.1 uncultured Prevotella sp. | reverse complement strand
CTAAGCTGAAGAGGCTTCTCACCACGGAAAAAGACATTCCCGACGGATTCATTAACCGCGACCTCAACAACACGCAATACATTGCCCGCAAGGCATGCGAAATTCTTGAAGAAATAACAAGAAGAGTTGTACCTACAACAGGTTCGGTTACCTCCAGATTGCGTGAAGACTGGCAGCTTGTTGACATGATGAAGGAACTTAACTGGGATAAATACGACAAACTTGGACTAACAGAGATAATAGAAGACAAAGACGGAAGGCGCATCAGGCATATTAAAGACTGGACAAAGCGTAACGACCAGCGCCACCATGCAATGGACGCACTTACCATTGCGTTCACAAAACCTGCTTTCATACAGTATCTTAACAACCTGAATGCCCGAAGCGACAAGGGCGGCAGCATATACGCAATAGAACGAAAGGAACTTTATCGTGACAACAAGGACAAGCTTAGGTTTTATCCGCCTATGCCGCTTGATGAATTCCGTGCCGAGGCAAAGCGTCATCTTGAGAATATTCTTGTGTCGATAAAAGCAAAAAACAAGGTGGTTACGCGTAATGTTAACATAACGAAGGCAAAAAAGGCTGAGAAAGGGAAACGTAAGAAGATACAGTTGACACCACGGGGACAGCTTCACAACGAAACCATATACGGACAAATAAAGCAATATGCAACGAAAGAGGAAAAAGTGAATGCGTCATTTACCGAAGACAAGATAATGACTGTTGCATGCAAGCGTTATCGTGAAGCGCTTCTTATGCGGCTGAGGCAGCATGACGGTGACGCCAAGAAAGCCTTTACAGGAAAAAGTAACCTTTCTAAGACTCCTTTGTTTACTGACAGTCTGCATACTGAAACCGTACCTGAAAAAGTGAAGACCGTAATGCTTGCGCCTCTTTACACAAAACGTGAAGCAGTATCACCTGACTTGAAAATAGAAAAGGTTATAGACATTGGCATAAAACGGCTGCTCCAAAAAAGGCTTGAACAATATGGAGGAGACATGCAAAAGGCATTTTCCAACCTCGACGAAAACCCGATATGGCTAAATGAAGAAAAAGGAATATCAATTAAGCGTGTAACCATAAGCAGCGTATCTAATGCTGAAGCGCTGCATGATAAAAGAGACAACCGTGGACAGCTTATACTTGACAAAAACGGCAATAAGCAGCCTACAGACTTTGTTCAAACAAGCGGCAACCACCATGTGGCTATATTCCGCGACGCAGACGGCAATCTTCAGGAGCACATGGTTTCGTTTTATGAGGCAACGGCGAGGGCCATACAGCATCTGCCCATAATAAATAAGGAATATAACAAAGACTTGGGCTGGCAGTTCTTGTTCACTATGAAGCAAAACGAATATTTTGTATTTCCGAACGAAAAGACAGGATTCAATCCGAAAGAGATCGACTTACTTAATCCAAAAAACTATGCCTTAATAAGTCCCAATTTGTTCAGAGTGCAGAAATTATCTTCTAAAGATTATTTCTTCCGACATCATTTGGAAACAAAAATAGAAGACAATAAAAACTTATTAAACATTACATGGAAACGTATAAAATCGCTTGGTAAAATAAAGGATATTGTGAAAGTTAGAATAAATCACATTGGCAAAATTGTAGAAATAGGTGAATATTAATCATATAACTAACAACGAAAAGATATGATAAAGCGCACACTATGTTTCACCAGTCCGGCTTATCTCTCGCTCAAAGACGGGCAGCTCTTGATAAAGCTGCCCGAAGTAGAGAAAAGCGACCTGCCAGAACGAATGAAGAAGGACAGCACAAGAACCATACCGGTGGAAGACATCGGTGTGGTAGTGCTGGACAACAGGCAGATAACGCTTACGCACGGATTACTCGAGGCACTGCTCGAAAACAACTGCGCCGTCGTAACCTGCGACTCGCGCGGCATGCCCGTGGGGCTTATGTTGCCGCTTTGCGGCAATACACTTCAGAGCGAACGCTTCGCCAAACAGATTGAAGCGTCGCTGCCGCTGAAAAAGCAACTGTGGCAGCAGACTGTCAAGGCCAAGATTGACAATCAGGCGGCAGTGCTCAAAAATGTTACGGAAATAGAAACCGGTTGCATGAGCCGATGGTCGGCAGATGTGCGCAGCGGCGACCCTGACAATCTTGAGGGGCGTGCGGCGGCTTATTACTGGAAAAATGTTTTCAGTAACATTACCGAACTTGACAACTTCACCCGTGGCCGCGACGGTATGCCGCCCAACAATCTGCTTAATTACGGATATGCCATACTTCGAGCTGTTATAGCCCGCTCGCTCGTGTCGGCCGGACTGTTACCCACATTAGGCATACACCACCACAACCGTTACAACGCCTACTGTCTGGCCGACGACATAATGGAGCCTTACCGCCCCTACGTAGACCGTTTTGTTTATGACATGGTAGCCGGGCACGCCACGGAAGAATATTCAGAAATGACAAGGGAACTGAAGATGAAGCTGCTTTCCATACCCACGCTCGATGTAATAATAAACGGCCGCCGCAGTCCGCTGATGATTGCCGCCACGCAGACGGCAGCGTCGCTCTGCAAGTGCTTCAACGGCGAACTGCGCCGCATCGCATATCCGGAAATCTGAATAAAAAGAACTTTACTTATTGCATTTTCAGTAATGGACCGATTCAGCGAATACCGCATTATGTGGATACTTGTATTCTTCGACTTGCCTACCGACACCAAAAAAGACAAAAAGGCCTATGCGCTTTTTCGTAAGAATCTGCGCCGTGACGGGTTTACCATGTTCCAATTCTCAATCTACGTACGCCATTGCGCCAGCATGAAAAACGCCGAGGTACACATAAAGCGGGTTAAATCATTCCTGCCCGAATACGGCAACGTCGGTATTCTATGCATAACCGACAAGCAGTTTGGCAACATACAGATATTCTACGGTCACAAACCGATAGAACCGAACGCACCGGGCCAGCAACTTGAACTTTTCTGATTATCCTATATTACTTTATTGCATTGTCATAAATAAAAATCCAGCCATATAGCTGGATTTTTATCTTATACAAACATCATTTTTTATTTTCTAATTTTCTTTGTATTTATCTTTGTATCAAACATTTACATCTATCGTGATGTTTGTTACTCTGCAAAGATAAGAATTTTAAAGCAAATCACAACCGAATATGGACCGACCACTAAGCGTCCGCAGATGTTTGTTACTCTGCAAAGATAAGAATTTTAAAGCAAATCACAACAGCTTGTTTTCCGGGTTGTTCATGATGTTAGATGTTTGTTACTCTGCAAAGATAAGAATTTTAAAGCAAATCACAACCGATGCTTACAAGATAAAGTCTGATACATTGATGTTTGTTACTCTGCAAAGATAAGAATTTTAAAGCAAATCACAACAAAAACAACATGAAGCTGGAACAGATAGAGATGTTTGTTACTCTGCAAAGATAGGAATTTTAAAGCAAATCACAACCGGAGATAGTTTCTCAAAGTTGTTCAAGAAGATGTTTGTTACTCTGCAAAGATAGGAATTTTAAAGCAAATCACAACTCCAGACCCGTTAGTGCTTTGGCTTCATCTAGATGTTTGTTACTCTGCAAAGATAGGAATTTTAAAGCAAATCACAACGGCACATATTTTCTATCATAACGGTTATCAGATGTTTGTTACTCTGCAAAGATAGGAATTTTAAAGCAAATCACAACCAAATCTACAACAGTAATCAAAATAAGAGCGATGTTTGTTACTCTGCAAAGATAGGAATTTTAAAGCAAATCACAACGCAAGCTCTTCAGGAACTATACGGCGCAAAGATGTTTGTTACTCTGCAAAGATAGGAATTTTAAAGCAAATCACAACCAGGGTTAGGGGCACGGGTTTGTATGCCTGGATGTTTGTTACTCTGCAAAGATAGGAATTTTAAAGCAAATCACAACCTCTATTTTCAGTGGATGCAACACCTTCTTGATGTTTGTTACTCTGCAAAGATAGGAATTTTAAAGCAAATCACAACGAATGTTCTGGTAGGAATTCCTCAACTTGAGATGTTTGTTACTCTGCAAAGATAGGAATTTTAAAGCAAATCACAACTAACCTCGCTAAGGCAGGTGTTGACAAGCAGATGTTTGTTACTCTGCAAAGATAGGAATTTTAAAGCAAATCACAACTTACGTACAGAGCTTAAACACTTACGCACCGATGTTTGTTACTCTGCAAAGATAGGAATTTTAAAGCAAATCACAACCGAAGTGGACAGAGAACGACGTGGCTTTGAGATGTTTGTTACTCTGCAAAGATAGGAATTTTAAAGCAAATCACAACGACATGGGCGAACTGTGTCAATTATCGTCCGATGTTTGTTACTCTGCAAAGATAGGAATTTTAAAGCAAATCACAACTACGAAGCATCCGATTTGAGTTATTCTAAGATGTTTGTTACTCTGCAAAGATAGGAATTTTAAAGCAAATCACAACCCGTCATGGTGTCTCCGCTCACGTTGACGTGATGTTTGTTACTCTGCAAAGATAGGAATTTTAAAGCAAATCACAACTGTATTTACATGACATATCTACGCCCCATTGATGTTTGTTACTCTGCAAAGATAGGAATTTTAAAGCAAATCACAACTTACGTTTGGAGCTTAAACACTTAAGCCCCGATGTTTGTTACTCTGCAAAGATAGGAATTTTAAAGCAAATCACAACTGGTCGACTTGTGCGTTCTCGTCACGGCGTGATGTTTGTTACTCTGCAAAGATAAGAATTTTAAAGCAAATCACAACTCTGTTTTGTTCTCGCTCTCTGCCGTTTCTGATGTTTGTTACTCTGCAAAGATAAGAATTTTAAAGCAAATCACAACGCTTTGCGGTAGAGATATTGCCGGCAGTCTGATGTTTGTTACTCTGCAAAGATAAGAATTTTAAAGCAAATCACAACCGTTCAAGAGTCGCTCCCCAGCGTTGCTCTGATGTTTGTTACTCTGCAAAGATAAGAATTTTAAAGCAAATCACAACTTTTTAAAAAAGAGTTAATCAATGATTTAAGATGTTTGTTACTCTGCAAAGATAAGAATTTTAAAGCAAATCACAACCGTTCAAG
>CALNFG010000159.1 GCA_939792625.1 uncultured Prevotella sp. | reverse complement strand
TTTGAAACGTTGATGCGCAATACCCGCGAGGTGATGGGCATCATGTTCACCAGCGACCGCGTGCAGATGACCGATGACGATATAATGGAGATTTACCGCAAATCGTACAAATGAAATCTTTCTGTCCGGCAGGGCAATGGTTATAAATGAAAAAACGGGAATCAGGCTCTTTGTTTCAGGCTGATTCCCGTTTTTTTATCTTTTTCTGTTTGCTTTGATGTTATTGATATGTTTGCAGAGGCTTATCTTTGCCACCAGCGTTTCTTTTTATGTATTTCAGGACGGGGTGTTTCCCCGCGGCGTTCCATAATGATGTCCTGATATGTCTTATGCTCTTTTATCATGCGGTATATCGTACCCCAGTCAGGAAGTCCCCCTATGTTGCGGTCATCAATGAACATGTCTACTTTCAGCTTGCGTGAAAAGTGGTTGTTATTCTCGATACCGCGTTCTTCGGGATAGTCTTTGTTTACGGCGTAAAACTCAACACCGCGTTCCTTGCACCATTTTACGGCATCGTCAAGGAGTTTGCCTTCACGTACAGACCAGAGTATTAGCTTGTGGTGATCTGCAATAAGCATTTTCAACGTGTCCGTGGCGAAAGGCAATTCGTTACCGATTTCGGGATACATGTGTTCTACAATTGTACCGTCAAAGTCTACTGCTATTGTCATGTCGTTTGATGATGAGTGAAATGTTGTGATTGTTTTGGTTTGTATGAAAATGTTTTATCGTACTGTTAGGCCAAAGCGATGCTTCCCGCCATGCAGCGGAAAGCATCGCTTTTTTCATGCCTTGATATGTTATTTCTTGATAGAGTCGTCGTCCTTTTTACCGTAATGGCTGTTGGCGTAATTGCCGTAACTGCCGTATGAGCCGTAAGAACTGCCTTTGCCGTATTTTCCGTAATGTCCGTAGCGGCCATATCTGCCGTATTTTCCGTACTTGCCATATCCGTAATAATAACCGTACTTCTTCTCAGACAGGTCGATACCGTTGATGGCGATACACATGTTAGGCAACTTGTTTTCTTCTGCCAGATCGTTTACCAGACTGAAGTTTACCTTCGGTGTGTAGTCGGCGCGACACATGTAAATGCTTATGTCTGCAAGTTTTCCTATCTGCAGTGTGTCGGTGACAAGTCCCACAGGTGCGGTATCTATCAGCACATAGTCATAGTGTTGCTTAATCTGTGTGATAACCTGCTCGAGTGCCGGACGTGAAACAAGTTCGGCCGGGTTGGGCGGTATGGGACCGGCCATCAGCAGGTCGAGGTTATTGTTTATTTCAGACGGCAGTATTTGTGACTTGATGTCGTTCCACTGCGGATTTTCCATTGTAAGCAACCTGGTGATACCATTCGTGTAGTTGTTAATCTTGAACAGTTCGGCAAGTCGTGGCTTGCGGATGTCAAGACCGATGAGTATCACTTTCTTGCCAAGTAATGCGAAGCTGACTGCAAGGTTGGCTGCCGTAAATGTCTTACCTTCACCAGATGTAGACGATGTGAAAAGTATTACGTTTTGTCCCTGCTTCAGCATAAACTGTATGTTTGTACGCATAGAGCGGAATATTTCTTCCATCTGGTTGTTCTGATTCTCGTGAACAACGATATCTGCTCTTGTTTTCGCCGTGTCGCTTGCCATGACAATGTCTGCGATAATGGGCAGTTTTGTGAGACTTGCAACATCGTCGTGACCTTCTATGCGGTAGCGGAAGAAGTTTACGATGTACAGCACGAGTGACGGAATTCCTATACCGCAGATTAAGGCGATGAGAAGAATAATCATGCCTTTGGGACTGACTTTCTTGTCAAACTGAGGCTGTTCGATGAGTTTTGCCTTGTCTGCTGTTGCAGCAAGCGATATAGAGTTTTCCTCACGTTTCTGCAGAAGCATGAGATAAAGACCAGACTTTACTTCCTGCTGTCTGCCGATCTGAGTAAGGATACGCTCCTGTTCAGGTGCTTTTGTAACTTCGCTGCTGTAAAGGCCGAGCTGTGATTTTATTGCGTCTCTCTGTATGATGAGGCCTTTACGGGCTTGTTCGAGAGCCTGTTGTATGCTGGCCTGCATATCGTCCAGTTGCGACGTGAGTTCAACTACAACAGGGCTGTGTTCGGAAGCAGTACGCAGCAATCGGTTACGCTCAAGCGCAATCTTGTTATATTCATTAATTAATGATGTTGAAGCTTCGTCTTGCAAGCCTACGTTTGAAGGCAATACCTGATGCTTGTTGTTGGGGCGGTTTGCAAAATTGATAAGGCTTCCGATAAGTGCGATCTGAGTGTTGGCCTCATTCAGCTTTTGTTCGTATGTGGATGTGTTGGTTGATGTGGTCATTGCATCGAGTTGCAATTCCATCAGTCTGTTGCTCCTTTTATAGCTTTCAAGTGCGCCGTCAGTGGTGCTGAGTTCGGCATCTATTTTCGTCAGACGGTCGTTAATGAACTCTTCTGTACGTATTGCGATTTCGTTTTTGTCCTCGTTTGCCTGACGGTTATAGCATGTAACCAGCTGATTGATGTAGTCCATGCTTCTTGAGATGTTTTCACCCTGAAATTGGATGTTGAATACGGAAGAAGTCTTTGACGTTTGTTCTACGGAAAGACTTTCAATATATCTGTGAGCCGTGTTGCGGGGAGATTCTATGGATGCGATAAGAGTCTCACCATCTTCAAGATGATAACGACTGTTGGGAGTAAGAGTGATATTACCGACTTGTGTGCGTATGATGGCAGGGAGTCCCGATAATGTTTTTTCTATTTCGTAAGGACCGTCAGCAGTGATTTCGTCTTTCGGAATATAATATTTACCTGTTACTTTATATTGCTTGTCGCTGTATGTTATTTTCAGCTCGATGGGCGTATTGAGCTTATCGAGATGGGCAAAATCCATATCTGCGTTAATTGGCTGCTCTTTGTAGATGAGCTTGTTCTTAACGCTTCCTTTACTGTAATAACTTACATATAGTTTGAGGTCACGGATAGCCTGCTCTGCAATAGTTGTAGAGGTTATTATCTCTTGTTCGTTCTCCACACCGTAATTGCTGCTGATGATTCCGAGGCTTGACATGCTTTCCAAAGCCTGTAATGCTCCTCCGCCTGTTCTCTTGTCATTGTTGTCATCCTTGATCAGAAGCTTGGCAGTAACGTTGTACACGGGTGTGGCATAACGCAAATATAGAAATCCAATGCCGACACAAATCAGAATGGACAGAAGAAACCATTTCCAATTGAGTATGAAAGCTGTGTAAATTGTTTGGAAATTGAATGAAGATTGTTCTTCAGATGCATTCTGAATCTCTTGGTTGTTTCCTAACTCGTTCATTTATCTTGTAGTTTTATCTTGATTGTTGGTTGTTTCTGAAATTAAATTCATAAGGTATTTCCCGTAATCGTTTTTGAGCATCGGCATAGCTGCCTCTTTCAATTTTTCTGCATCTATCCAATTCTGTTTATATGCTATTTCTTCAAGACAGGCTATCTTCAGACCTTGCCTCTTTTCGATTACTTCTATAAATGTTGATGCCTCACTCAAACTGTCGTGCGTGCCTGTGTCGAGCCATGCAAATCCACGTTGCAACGTTTTTACTTTCAGTAACTTTTTTCTCAGATATTCTTGATTGACAGATGTGATTTCAAGTTCGCCACGTTTGCTCGGCTTTATGTTTTTCGCAATTTCGACAACGCTGTTAGGATAGAAATAAAGTCCGACAACGGCATAATTGCTTTTTGGATGTTCCGGCTTTTCTTCTATGCTGAGACAGTTGCCTTCAGAATCAAATTCTGCAACACCATACCGTTCGGGATCGTTAACATAATAACCGAACACTGTGGCTTTGCCTTCTTCTTCGGCTGTTCTTACGCTGTCACGAAGCATTCCGGAGAAACCTGCTCCGTGAAAAATATTGTCTCCCAAGACAAGACAGACACTGTCGCTCCCAATGAATTTTTCGCCTATGATGAACGCTTGTGCAAGTCCGTCGGGTGACGGCTGCTCGGCGTATTCAAATTTTACTCCGAAATCGGAGCCGTCACCAAGCAGGCGCTTAAATCCTGGCAGGTCATGAGGTGTTGAGATAATAAGAATATCCTTTATCCCCGCAAGCATGAGTACCGATATGGGATAATATATCATGGGCTTGTCAAAAATGGGTATCAGCTGTTTGCTGATGCCTTTTGTTATCGGATATAACCTTGTGCCAGAGCCTCCGGCCAATACGATTCCTTTCATTTTTTTCTGTCAGTTTTTAATTAAGTTAAAGGGGGCTGCCGGTCTGTGACGGTGCCTTGTTTGCTAATGTTCTTGTGTATTTTTATAATGTCAATTACTCGCTTCGCATATTGTGTTGCAAAGGTATAATAAAAATTGATAATAATCAAATTTTATTTTGATTTTTGGCTCATTTGATGTATTTTTGCAGCCTATAACTTGATTTCGGGCTTAGCCCATTGTTTTTGTAACTTAATTTAAATATGGGATTTTTAAATAATTTGTTAGGAAAGAAAAAAAACAATGAACATAAGGTAGGCGGAATGGAAGATTACATGACACTTGTCAGAGTGTATTTGCAGGCCGCCATAGCTGAAAATGCAGGTATAACCAATCTTGCTATGCTTCCGGATTTGCGTATGTTCAAAACAACATTGCATGTACCAACGTTGAATAACAAACTTGGTGTCGGTGAAAAGAAACACTGTAAGAAAATGTTACAAGATCTGTATAGTACGGAAGACGGATTTTTTAAGGAACTTGATCAGAGCATACGCCGTAACTGTCGTAAAATACAAGATGTGCAGACTTACCTTATACAATTCCAGAACTTCACCCAAGACATAATGATGCTTATGGGCAATCTTATGAAGTTTAAGTTGCGCATGCCTTCGTTTATGAAAAAAGCCATTTACGGGATGACGGAAAAGACGGTTTCTGATATTTTTAATAAAAATGATTATAAGGATGTTGGGGTGATGAAAACGATTGTCGCCATACGTACTTATAACAAACGTCTTGGATTCAGTCAGAAATGGATTACGGATTTTGTGTTTCAGGTAGTGATGCTCGCAAAGAAAGAGCCGCGTCCCGATACAGATGATGACATAAAGAAAAGTAAAAT
>CALNFG010000158.1 GCA_939792625.1 uncultured Prevotella sp. | reverse complement strand
ATCCGGCTGAAATCAAAATCTTTTCCCATACATATATATTATATATTCAGACTGTTGAGTTCATGTATTTTATTATTTTCTCTTTGGTTATATGGTAATTGGCCTTCACATTGACAGCCGTGGAGCCTGTGACGGCGGCAATTTCCTCGTAGCTCAGCTCGTCGTAATAGCGCATGTTGAAGGCCAGCTGCTGTTTTGTGGGCAGAGAGAGGATGGCCCTCTGCAGCCTGACTGCCTCCAGATCACCGTAATCCACATATTCGTCAGCGGCCACACAGCCCGCTCCGCCGGACGGACCGTCCAAAGACATCTGTACGCCATGTCTCCGCTCAAGAATGCGCAACGCTTCATTGGTGGCAATACGGTAAATCCATGCACCGAACGAACACCCGCCCTTAAACTGCCTGAAGGAACGGAACACCCGTATAAAAGTCTCTTGGGCGGCATCCTGTGCGTCGTCGTGTGAGACTACCAGTCGCCTGATATGCCAATATACCGCTTCTCTGTATCGCGTCATCAGCAGTCTGAAGCCCGTTTCCGCGTTTTTCTTCAAGGCGGAAACTATTTCCGCATCATTCAGTGCTGCCATAAGCATGTATTCCGGTCACTGCCGTTATTCCTGATTTTCTTGCCAAGCATTGAGACCTCTGTTTCTGTCCATCATCACATACACTTTCTTCTTTCCTCTCATCACGGCCTCAACGGGCTTGCTTCTATCCGCCGCAAACGCGTCAAGTTCCGCCTTGGCCGCAGCTTTAGACAGTCTTGTCATCCGGGCATATCTTTTAACCGTAAGATAACGGTTGTTTTTCAGATACGCCATTGCCATGCCGAAGCGTTCCTTCTGCGTGAAGCGGGCCGCAACACGCACTGTTACGACAGGTCTGGTCACAAACGTCATCACCCGTGGCTGACAATGATGCAGACGTTGCGCGTCTGCCGCTCCGCAAACGGCGACGACGGATACCGCCATCACCGCCATTCTTAATTTCTCAATCTTACCCATAATCTCTAAAATATATTTTGTCACAAATGTTTAACTTTTCCGAATCGATGTCTGACAAGAAGACCCGACAAACAAAAGAAAGTAAAATGGGAAGCCGCATTTTTTTTGAAAATCTGAAATTAACCGCAGACAAAACAACAGCACCAACATTTTTTCACCTTAATAAGTTGTCCGTTCGGAAAATAAGCAGTATCTTTGCCACCGGAATATCATTGAAATAACATAACAAGGGACAAAGCGGGGATTCCGACATTGACTAAAAGATGTCGGAATTCTCTTTTTGTTTACCCTAAAAAACGAACAATTAAATATCTTATTATTATGTCTTACATGTCACAAGAAGGCTACGACAAACTGGTGGCCGAACTGAAACATTTGGAAAGCGTTGAGCGCCCGAAGGCATCTGCGGCAATAGCCGAGGCAAGAGACAAGGGCGACCTGAGCGAAAACTCTGAGTATGACGCGGCAAAAGAGGCGCAGGCTCATCTTGAGGACAAAATCAACAAGATAAAGCTGGCCATATCTGAAGCCAAAATCGTAGACACGTCACGGCTCAGCACAGACTGCGTGCAGATTCTCTCAAAAGTGGAAATGACAAATCTGGCCAACAACACCAAGATGAGCTACACCATCGTGAGCGAAAGCGAAGCTAACCTGCGCGAAGGCAAAATATCAATAAAGACACCCATCGCACAGGGACTGCTCAACAAGAAAGTTGGCGATGAGGTGGAAATTAAGATTCCGCGCGGCACGATAAAGCTGAGAATCGACAAAATCAGCGTTGAATAAAACGCCGAACGGGTACCGTGCTTATTTTATTTAAGGTTATGCGGCCGTAAGGTTATGCGGTTGTAAGGTTTTAACCGCTGACATGCCGTAAAGCCGCATAAACCCGAACAGACCGTGAAACCTGAAAAACGTATCAAAGATGGACATATTTTCAAAAATCGCCGCCGGCGAGATACCAAGTTACAAATGCGCCGAGAACGACAAATATTACGCATTTCTCGACATCAATCCTCTGGCCAAAGGACACACTCTGGTGATACCACGCAGGGAAGTGGACTATTTCTTCGACCTTGACGACACAGAAATCGCCGAAATGACAGTGTTCGCAAAAAAAGTGGCACACGCAATAAAAAAAGCCTTCCCATGCCGCAAGGTGGGCATGGCCGTACTCGGACTTGAAGTGGCTCACGCACACATCCACCTCGTCCCCATGCAGAGCGAAGGCGACATGAACTTTGCAAACCCGAAGCTCAAACTGAAAGATAAAGAATTTGAAGAAATCGCACGCAAAATAAGAGAAAACCTCGAATGAAAAGGTAAGAAAAGTGAGAAGGTGAGAAAGCAGAAACGCGCTATCTGATGTGATAACCGCTGAAATGCTTTCTCACCTTCTCACTTTTCTCATCTTCTCACCTTTCTCATCTTCTCACCTTTCTCATCTTCTCACCTTTCAAATAAATTCATCACCATACTTTACCTGCACCTCGTTGACATACTTCCGGATAAGCGCCGAAGAGTCTTCTTTTCTGCAGATAAGCAGTACATTACCTTTCTCTGCCACGATATAGCCGTCAAGACCGTTGATTATGCCCAGATGGTCGTCAGGCAGTTTGATAATGTTGTTGCGGCTGTCGTCGGCAATCACACGCGAGCCTATCACCACGTTGTCACCCTCACCCTTACTCATGCTTTCATACATAGAGTGCCACATGCCGAGGTCTGCCCAACCGAAGTCACATTTCATCACATATACGTCATTATTCTTCTCAAGAATGCCGTAATCTATCGACAGATTGGGATAAGCCGGAAAGTTCTCTTTAACAAACTTCAGTTCTTCTTCCACCGAATAAGAGTCACCCTCAGTCTTCTCCAACTTACGCAACACAGGCGGGAAAATACCCTTCAGCACCTCACGAAGATGCTGTATGTTAGCAAGAAACAGTCCGGTATTCCAATAAAACTCACCACTCTTCATGAACATCCGGGCAAACTCCCTGTCAGGCTTCTCAGTGAACGATTTCACCTTGTACACACCCTCACATTCAGTCACATCGCCCCTCTGTATGTATCCGTAACCGGGCTCAGGGCGTGTGGGCTTTACGCCCATGGTGAGCATACACGGCCTGACGGCAACAAAATCAAGACCGGCCTCGACATTCTTTCTGAACTCATCTTCCTTAAACACGGCCTGGTCTGACGGCACCACCACCAGCCTGGCCTCAGGGTTGACATGCAGTATGCGGTGAGTGGCCCAAGCCAGACTCGGTGCCGTATTCCTGAATATCGGCTCGCTCAAGATGTTTATCCTCGGCAGTTCGGGCAGTTGTTCCGCCGTCATTTCCTCGTAAATCTGATTTGTGCTTACATAGATATTCTCCTTCGGTATGAAAACCGACATACGGTCGTAAGTCTGTTGTAGCAGAGTCCTGCCCGTCGAGAAAAAGTCAAGAAACTGTTTTGGTTTGTTCTCACGGCTGCACGGCCACAACCTCCGGCCCTTTCCACCGGCCAGAATAAGACAAAAATTATTATTGTTTTCAGCCATAGTATTGCAGATTTATTTCACGATACGAAGATAATAATTATTACGCTCACAGCCAATTATTTTAAGTTTTTTCAATTAAAAATTTGTCAATTCGGAATTTCTTCTTATCTTTGCATCCGCAATAAAGCCCAGATGGCGGAATCGGTAGACGCGCTGGTCTCAAACACCAGTGGGGCAACCCGTGCCGGTTCGACCCCGGCTCTGGGTACGTCAAACCGCTTGTAAGTCGCTGATTTACAGGCGGTTTTCTTGTATTGGGTATAAACAGGGTATAAATAAACGACATAATGAAGGGTTAGCACTCTATAAATTTACCGTATAAATCAAAAAAGCACATAATAGATAAAAGTGAGGAGCTTATCTATTATGTGCTTTTAAGGTAAAAAAATCAGAACAAAAAATTTTCTCAGACCCTACTTTTATTAGTGTATAAAGAAAACCACCTCCCCGGCATAAAGTTATTTAGATTTTACAGGATATATAAAAGCCGTGCCATTTTTACCGTAAATAATATCAGCATAACTTTTCCTGTAACACACAAAACTATCATTAACTAAAAAAATTACTGCCCCGACAGGACTATCAATTATTTTTCTTTTATGAATAATCTTAGCTTCTTTTTCATCAATGTATTTTATATAAACATCATTATTATTTGCTATTGCACAATATTCCAGTTTAGGAATAATCGTATTAGATGGATTTGCTATCACTTTTGCTTCAGAAAATATAACTGGATAAAGCGCTAAAGGTTCAACACTTAAAATACACTCATCAGAATTAGAAAAGCATATTTCATCTAATTTAAAATATTGAGTCAACCAAGTCTTTGTTTGTAAAAATAATTTTCCTGCTGCTGAATCTTTGCTCGAAAGCGCATATTCTCCCAATATTTTATTTATATAGTTTTCAATTTCTTTTTTCTGAAAATCAGTCACTCTGTTTAATTTAAAATTCACTCTAATAAGTTTCCTTGTCGTAGCATCAACTCTAATAACCGCAGATGAGAAATTTAAATCACCAACATATATATTTTTAAATTGATAGTCTGATGTTTCATTTTTTTCTTTCCATTCATCATGTTCTATTTTTTCTATGTTATTTCTAAAATTATAAATTAAATCAATTTCAGTAGTATTCCAATCAATAGAATCAAGAAGCTCTTTAAAATTTATTTTTTGAGCTAAAACATTTTGACCATTTAAAAATAAATATATGAAAAATAATATAAAGTACCTCATAAATGCTTCATTTCATTTTAGTTTAAATAATAATTATCTAATTTCACTAAAAGTAGGACTGCACTGTCATAAATTTTTTTATAAAAATCAAATTTTGCTGCAACATCATCATATTTTCTTTTAGCATTTTTCCTTTCTTTTTTACTTAATTCTGAATTTTCAGATTCCAACAAAGCTTCATTTTTCTCTGTTCCATATTTTTTCAAATCTTCAATGAAATACGAATCAATTTCAAATTCCGGGCCATATATTTCAATTAACCTTATCTCATTTTCCATTTCCTACGCGAGTTCGGGATAAGAAAAAGTTCAAAAGAGTTCCGGTTGTGCCATTCT
>CALNFG010000157.1 GCA_939792625.1 uncultured Prevotella sp. | reverse complement strand
GATTTGATTGCCTCTAAGGGTTACTCCGTGGGCAACATAGATGCCACGGTATGCGCCGAGCGCCCGAAGATAAATCCGCATGTGCCCGCCATGAAGACATGTCTGGCCGGGGTGATGGGAACAGACGAAGACAATATTTCGATAAAGGCCACCACCACCGAACGTCTCGGCTTTACCGGCCGTGAGGAAGGTATCAGTGCATACGCCGTGGTTCTGATAACGAAACAGTGACCGGCCTCAGGCCGTCACGCCTTCACAGCGCCGTCCCTTGCTGAGCAAGGGGCGGCGCCGTGCGTTGTAAAAGGTAAGCTTTCGCCCGCCAAAAGCTTACCTTTTACAACGCGAAAGCTTACCTTTTGCGAGCCAAAAGCTTACCTTTTTGTAATACGTTGAATGTCAGGCTGTTACAAAGACCGTAAAACATGCCGTGAAGGGCATAAAAAACACGCTGCAACTCTTCACGAGCTGCAGCGCATTAAAAAATATGTTTAACTAAAAAACCTTTCGAATCAAAAGGGAACCTCACGGTGACCTTTGTCATCCTAAATAATCATGAAAACTTTACCTTAAACTAATACTATTTACTAACCTAAACAATTTATTAACCTTTTGACGGTGCAAAGATACAACGAAAAGCCCGTCCGGTCAAGACTTTTATGTGTGTTTTTGTTATCTTTATCGCATTTCTTGATACAAATCAATAATGTGTGTGCGCAAACAGTATTAAATATGCCCTTTAATTTGGATAAATGCGCAATTTGTTTTACTTTTGTGTTCGCTTAACGAATATATAATAACGTGTGATGCGGGTACTGATTGTAGATACAAGCGAGATGACCGGCGGAGCGGCAGTTGCGGCCAACCGGCTGATGGACGCATTGAACAATAACGGCGTGAAGGCCAGGATGCTGGTGCGCGACAAGACCACCGACAGTCTGACCGTGGCCGGGGTGGGCGGCAGTCTGCAGAAGAAGTGGTGTTTTCTGTGGGAGCGCTTGTGCGTGTTCTGCCATCTCGGTTTCTCGCGGAAGAATCTTTTTGCCGTTGACATAGCCAATGCCGGTATCGACATTACGAAGACAAGAGAGTTTAAGGAGGCCGATGTCATCCACCTGCACTGGATTAATCAGGGCATGCTTTCGCTTCGCGGCATAAAGAAGATACTCGACTCGGGCAAGCCCGTGGTGTGGACAATGCACGACATGTGGCCCGCCACGGCCGTGTGTCATCTCGTTTTCGACTGCCGCAAGTTTGTCACCGGCTGCTCGCGCTGTCCGCTGCTGCCTTCGGGCGGCATCTTCGGCGACCTGGCGCGGCGCGTATGGAAGCGCAAGCGGCGGCTGTTCAGGCGTCCGGGCAGCCTGTCGTTTGTAACGTGCAGCAAGTGGCTCGCCTCCGATGCAAAGCGCAGCAAGCTGCTCGAAGGACTCAAGATAACGAGCATACCCAATCCTATTGACATCCGTACGTTCTGTCCCGGCGACAGGGAGGAGGCCCGGCGCCTGCTCGGTCTGCCGCAGGAACGGCGCCTTATACTGTTCGTGGCACAGAATGTGTCGCATGCCAACAAGGGCATGGCTTACCTTGCAGAGGCCTGCAAGAAGCTTTCCGGAGGGCAGGATGATGCCGGTGACGGTCTCGGAGTGGTGATGTTGGGCGGCAGCAGTGACGAACTGGTTTCCGCTTTCGACATTCCGGCCTATCCGCTCGGCTATCTGTCAGACACCGTTAAGATAGTTGCGGCATACAGGGCGGCCGACGTATTCGTGCTTCCGTCACTGTCTGAGAATCTGCCGAACACGATAATGGAGGCCATGGCTTGCGGCGTGCCGTGTGTGGGATTTAACGTAGGCGGCATTCCCGAGATGATAGACCATCGGAAGAACGGCTACGTGGCGGCATACAAAGACGCTGCCGACCTTGCCCGCGGCATGCACTGGGTACTGCATGAGGCCGACAGTGCCGCGCTTGGGCGTGAGGCTGTACGCAAGGTCTCGGTGTCATACTCTCAGCATAGCGTGGCCATGAAATACATAGAAGTCTACAATCAGGCCATAGCTTACAGACATTACAGACTATGATAAAATTCTCGATTGTCACCATAACTTACAACGCCGCCGACGTGTTCATGCGCACCGCAGCGAGCGTACTCGGTCAGGATTATCCCGAAGTGGAACACATCATCGTCGACGGGGCATCGTCTGACGGCACCATCCGCCTTGCCGAAGATTATAAAAGACAGTCTGATGCTGCTGCCACGGGCCACTCCGTGCGCATAGTCTCAGAGCCGGACAAAGGGCTATATGACGCCATGAACAAGGGGCTGGGGCTGGTTACGGGCGATTATGTGTGCTTCATGAACGCCGGCGACTTCTTCCCTGACAATGCTATTCTTTCTGTGATATGCGCCAACGCACGTCTTGACGAATGTCTGTCTGCCGGCAACCCGCTGCCGGCCGTGCTGTATGGTGACACCGACTGGGTGGACAACGACGGCAATTATCTCTGCCGTCGCCCGCTCTCGCCTCCCGCACGGCTTACGTGGCGTTCGTTCCGCCACGGCATGCTGGTGTGCCATCAGGCCTTCTATGCCCGCACGGACATTGCCCGTCGCACGCCTTATGACCTGCATTACCGCCATTCGGCCGATGTCGACTGGTGCATACGGGTGATGAAAGAGGCTGCGCGCATGTCGCTGCCGCTGGTCAACGTGGGTGCAACCGTGGCATGTTACCAGCGTGAGGGGCAGACAACCAAGTATCATAAGGCTTCCCTTCTTGAGCGTTTCGCCGTCATGCGCCGTCATTACGGCCTTACTGTCACCGTCATGATGCACGCCTGGTTTGTGCTGAGGACCGTCTTCAGGAAGGGTCGCGCCTGAGCCTGAGATTGCCTGTCTGGTATGTACAATATTTGCGGCTTTAAGTTTTAATAACATAAAAAATCGGTTTTGTGGCGCTTAAAGCTTTATCTTTGCCAAGATAACTAATCGTAAAAACAACGTAAAGTAAAAAGACCGATGAGGAAGATTGTCATCAGTATTGCCCTGTTGGGCGTGTTCAGTATCGGCTCGATGGCCTTTATCCGGGCGTCAGCCGATGAGCCGCCGGTGCGCCGTTCGGAAGTGCGTCACGGCGGTTACGGCTGCCATGAGCATCACGGAGAGCGCTACGGGCGCGGCCGCCAGGGAGGTTGTTGCGGCCGTTATCGCTGCGACGACAGCCGCAGAGACTACGACTGCTGCGACGGGCGTTATCGTTGTGGCGCATGCTATGACGACCATTGTACGGTTGACGGCTGTCATGAGAGCGGAAAGTTGTGCCCTCAGTGTGCCGAATGGCTTGACAGTCACAGGCGTGACAGAGCCCGCCGTGCGCGTTGACGCCTGCGTCAGCAATCATTACATTAGCCGTGACATGCTGTATGTCGCGGCTTTTCTTGTGTCTTTGAGGCCGTAAGACAGCAAGCGGCTGCCAGCTCACGCTGACAGCCGCCTTGACAATTTATCGACTTTAACAATTATGAGTATCTCAATATCTGTCCCGGACGTATGCGCATCCGTTTGCTTATGTGGTTAAGCTTGCACAGTTTTGAAACTGTGGTACCACGTTTCTTGGCAATTGAACTTAGTGTCTCGCCCTTCTTTACCTTATGATAGCGTACGTCGTTGCTGCTGCCGGCAGAAGCCTTTGCAGACTCTTTGCTGCTTGTATTCTCGTCTGCCGAGGCCAGTTCGTCGCTGTTCTTGCCTCTCAGCTCGTTGGCCTGGGCCGATTCGCGGCTGTTGGTGTCTTTACGGAAAAGGTATGTGTCGCCCGTTACGTCTTGGTTTCTGAAGTCAAACATCAGTGCAGGGTTAAGGGCAACGCCACACAGACGTGTCTCGAAATGCAGGTGCGAACCTGTGCTTCGGCCGGTGTTTCCGCCCAGTCCGATGGCGTCTCCTGCCTTCACAATCTGGTTTTCTTTCACCAGATGCTTTGACATGTGTCCGTATATTGTCTCCAATCCGTTGTAATGACGTATCACGACATAATTTCCATAGCCTCTTGCTTCATACTTGACGATTCTCACCTTACCGTCAAATGCAGCGCGTATGGTGTCTCCGATGTACACTTTCACGTCGATGCCCTTGTGCATCCGTCCCCACCTGCGGCCGAAGTTGGATGTTATCACCTTGCTTGTCGTCGGCATGCAGAAGTCTTTTAGATTGATTAAGAAAGAGTCGGGAAGCTCTGTGGCGCGGTGAGCGTACTTGTTGCTCCATTCTTTGTATAATTGGGCGGATGGCGAACCCATTTGTTCCTTGTTGATAAGATTGCGCAGTGTCAAGGTATCCACTGCCTTCATTTTTTTGTCTATCGGCGCTTGACGGGCTAAAAGGTCTTGGGCTGAGGCCGTTGCAGCCGTCATCGCAAGAAAGGCCGTAAGCGTGAATGTCTTAATTATCTTTTTCAAATACATAATTTAATTGTTCTTGGTTAAATAAAAACAGTAGCGCATGCCACGTGTTTTCATCGGAAAGTTTTCTGAAGGAGAAACTCCGGTTTGTCATAAAAACGGTGCAAAGATACGAAATTTTTTTGAATGTTGTCTTACACTTTAACAACTTTATCAACCTTTTAACAACGTTGGTAGAAAACTTTAATTTGTGTAAAAGTTATGACAAAAGTTTGTTTTGAGAAAGCCGTTGTGCATTGCTTTTGCAATCGTTTGCATTCGTTTTTATGCCTTTTGTCGGGTGGCAGGCAGTACGTTGAGGCGTTAAAGGCGTAATTTTACAGCACATATTTAAATATATTGTACCATGAGAAAAATTTTTACATCAGTTCTTACAGTGTTAGCCACACTTTCGGCGTCGGCCCAGGGCTGGCCGTCAAAGTGGCAGGGAGTGATGCTCCAGGGATTCTATTGGGACTCGTTCGCAGACAGTCAGTGGTCTGAACTCGAGTCGCAGGCCGGCGAGCTGTCGGATTTCTTCAAGCTTGTGTGGGTGCCCCAGAGTGGCAGGTCGGCTTCCGAACCGTCCATGGGCTACAATCCTCTTTACTGGTTTAACGACTATAACAGTTCGTTCGGCAGTGAGCAGCAGTTGCGCTCGATGATTAATACTTTCAGGGAGAACGGCATCGGCACGATAGCCGATGTGGTTATCAACCACCGCTCGTCATTGGACGATACGTGGATGAGCTTCCCCGTAGAGACGTACAACGGAGTTACTTACACCATGCAGCCGTCAGACATCTGCTCTAACG
>CALNFG010000156.1 GCA_939792625.1 uncultured Prevotella sp. | reverse complement strand
ATTTTGTATTTCATTCGATTTGCATTATCTTTGTGCAAAAATTAAATCTAATTGACATGACAACAACCAAAACTTTCATTCTTTCAGGGCTGATGATGGCGGCTCTCTCTTCGCCGTGTCTTGCCCAGACAGCCGACGGAGGCATATCGAAAGATATGCTCAGTGAGATAAAACAGGTGCAGCAGCGCACTCCTGCCGACAAGGCTCTGTTTAACGCTTTGGCGTCGAACAGCATCGACGCGCTGGCCGTAAACCACGCCAACAAAGGGCCGATAGACACCTACTTCAGCGTGGAGACGCCTTCGCAAAGCATCACCGACCAGAAACAGAGCGGACGTTGCTGGATGTTCAGCGGCTTCAACGTGTTGCGATCGTCGTTCGCTCAGCGCACAGACTCGCTCGTTGTCGACCTGTCTCACGACTATCTGTTCTTCTGGGACCAGCTGGAGAAGTCGAATCTATTCCTTCAGGGCGTAATCGACTGTGCCGACAAGCCTATCGACGATGAGCGTGTGCGTTTCTTCTTCAAGAGTCCTCTGAACGACGGCGGCACTTACTGCGGCGTAGTTGACCTTGTGTCGAAGTACGGACTTGTGCCGGCGGAGGTAATGCCGGAGACGTTCTCGGCTGACAACACGGGACGGGTAACAGGTCTGATGAAGTCGAAACTGCGCGAGTATGGCCTGAAGCTGCGTGATATGGTGGCACAGGGCAAGAGCAAGGAAGAGATAAAGGCGGAGAAGACAAAGATGCTTGCAGTGATTTACCGTATGCTGGCGCTCACGATGGGAGAGCCGCCCACGGAGTTCACTTACGCTTTCAGGAACAAGGACGGACGCATTGTGACCGAACAGAAGACGTATAACCCGATGACGTTTGCCGCCGAGATATACGGCGACACGCCCGTGCAGGGCTCGTTCATAATGGTGATGAACGACCCGCGCCGCGAGTATTACAAGACTTACGAGGTGGAGTTGGACCGCCACACTTACGACGGCACAAACTGGAAGTATCTGAATCTGCCGATGGAGGACATCGCAGGGCTGGCCATCGCGTCGCTGAAGGACGGCCGCAAGATGTACAGCTCGTATGACGTGGGCAAGTTCCTTGACCGCAAGCGCGGATATTGCGATGTCAATAACTTTGACTATGGCTCGCTCTTCGGCACCACTTTCGGCATGGACAAGGCACAGCGCATCATGACATACGACAGCGGCTCGACCCACGCCATGACTCTTACGGCTGTCGACCTTGATGCCGATGGCAAACCTGTGATGTGGAAAGTGGAGAACAGCTGGGGCCCTGCCTACGGTCAGAAGGGTTGTCTTGTGATGACCAACGAGTGGTTTAACGACTATATGTTCCGCCTCGTGGTCGACAAGAAGTATGTTCCGGCCAAGATGCTGAAGCAATATGAGCAGAAGCCTGTCATGGTAATACCCGAAGACCCGTTGTTCCTTCCTGACGAGTAGGATAGGGAAGTCGATACCCGATAATAATAAAACATGTCCCGCAGATTGATTTCTTGTCATCCTGCGAGGCATGTTTTATTATTATCGGGTGTTGGCTTATGGCTCAATTTACACCAGGTGGCTTATCAGCTCTTCGCGGTCACCCGGCAGAAGGTCGATGACAGGAATCTCAATCATGGTGTAGCAGCCGGGCTGCTGGCGCATGGATGCGCGTGCCACGTTGACGAGTACCTGGCCGGTGAGTGCCGGATTGTTGATGCTCATGTTAAATTCGAGGCGCTGGTTCTGGGTCTTTCCGCTCACGCCCTTGCGCACCAAGTTGACGCCGTGACCCATGTCGCGCACAGCATCGACGCTCGGCACTTCGATGACGTAAGTCTCATCACTTGCGAAATACGGGTCTTCCTTTATGGCCTTTGTAACCTCGTCGAGCTTTGCTCCCTCTTCCAGCTCCACGTAAACCATGCGGCGGTGTATGCCCTCACCTTTGGGTATGGTCATCGAGAGTGCATTCTTCACACCTGCCTTAGAGCGTACGCAGACAGAGTGGCCCATGCTCATGCCCGGACCGAAGTTTGTATAGCTGAGGCCTTTGGGCGCAAGGCTCTGCATCAGTGTGCGCACGACGCTGTCCGAGCCCGGGTCCCACCCGGCGGCAATTACGGCCACGCGGCCGTGTTCCTTGCATATTTTCATCAGGTTGGCGCGGTATTGGCGTATGTCGGTGTGTATGTCGAAGCTGTCTACGGTGTTGATGCCCAGCGGCAGAATCTTGCTTGCATATTCCTCACAGCTGCGTGTCGGGGTGGCGAGTATGGCCACGTCGACGTCTTTCAGTTCCGTTATGTCCTTAACGACGTCATACGGGGTAAGTTCCATGGGCTTGTTTTCAGCTCCGTTGCGTCTTACGATGCCCGCAATTTCGAAGTCTTCGGCAGCTTCGAGTGCCTCGACGGTGAATTTTCCGATGTTGCCGTAGCCTACTACGGCGGCTCTTATTTTCTTCATTTCTTTACAAATGTTTGGTTTGTTCTTTGAATCCGGTTGCAAAGATAATGTAAAATCGTAAAAAACAGACAATCTGTAAATATAAGAAATGTAAAATACTTATTTTGTCATTTGTGTGATTCAGCGGCAGTCTCTGTGAATGTGCCGCCTGCGTGAGTATGTCGTTAAAATATTAATGTCCGTTAACATACCGGTGTATGGAAATGTTAACGGCTCGATGCTGAGAAGGCCTTGCTTGCCGGCAGATGTATATCCGGCTGAAAACAAGCTGTTTCTGACGGTTGTAGTAAAGTGCTGTCTGTCAGTAGAATATCGCTTGCCGTTATTCCTGTGGCCGTGCTTGGGGCTGCCATAAAGCGCTTTTTTTAATGTAAAAGGTAACCTTTCGCGATGTCAAAGGTGAGTTCTGAGCTTGTAAAAGGTTATCTTTGGGCAGACAAGAGACGGTCTTTTGCCGGATTTCATGTTCCGGGAAGCCTTTCTGTGGCTTTCTGAGTGGTGAAGAGGCGGATTGTTTTAACATATCGTTTCCGGTTGTGTGGTGAGCGGCGTGTTAAATGGTGATGCAGATGGTGTTAAAATATGTGATGTGAAGAAATGTGTAAGAATAATTCATTTCGGTGTATTTGTCGGCGGCATTATACATCAATTGCATGGATGGAATTTAATATTTAACTTTATTTAATCAATCGGGGGGGGTAATTTTGCAATATTTTATATTTTTGCAAAAGCAAAGTTTCATTGTCTGAGATAAGATAGTGCTTGCGGTCATATTTAGGACCGTGGCGGCGGGGTTGAGATTAAGTTCAAGGAAAAAATTCGGACCAACACGTTTTATATATATCTTTAGTCAGTCATGCTGACATGCTTTGATGGTGTCGGCTCCCGCTTTTTTGTGGGCGGGAGCCTTTTTAAAAAGTTTGTAATGTTTTTTTATTTAATTTATAAAGTTTTTCCGTGAAATAAAGTTTGTTGTTAATGTTGATGTTCTATTGTACGGAATGTATGGTTAAAAAACTTGATGTTAACTTCATTTAACCAATCGGGGGGGGTAAAATTAGCAATATTTTATAATTTTGCATGCAAGGAACTGTATTGTCTGAGTTTTAATGACGCCGATGGTTCTTTTGGTTCTGTAGCGACAGTTACAATGATTTGAAAATATAAATCAGGACCAACATGTTTCATATATTTTTTTGTCAGTCATGCTGACATGCTTTGATGGTGACGGCTCTCGCTTTTGCTACGGGCGGGAGCCTTTTTTTGTGTCTGACGTGTCCGTATCGGCACAAAATGTAGGCATGATGCAATAAAAACGGTTATGCCTCGTTTTATTTACGGTGTATTTATAATTTTTGATTAAATTAGATGATAGAATATATAAAAGGTGAACTTGCCGACCTTACTCCTGCATACGCGGTGGTTGAAACCTCAGGGGTGGGCTACGGCCTGAACATCACTCTCAACACGTTTGATGCTTTGCAGGGGCGTAAGGATGCACGTCTGTATGTCTTTGAGAGTATACGTGAAGACGCATACACGCTTTACGGGTTTGCCTCGCGTGAAGAGCGTGAGATGTTTCTGCTGCTCATCACTGTGTCGGGCGTAGGTGCTAACACGGCGCGTATGATATTGTCGGAGATGACGCCGGTTGAGCTTTGCGGCGTCATCTCGTCGGGTAACGAGAAGATGTTGAAGACCGTCAAGGGCATCGGCCTGCGCACGGCACAGCGTATCATCGTTGACTTGCGTGACAAGATTGCTGCCCTGGGCTTTGCCGACGATGTGGCTGTGGCGGCCGGACCTGCGGCGGTACAAGTGGACAAGGAAGTGAAAGACGAGGCCGTTGGCGCTCTCACCATGCTTGGTTTTGCTCCGGCTCCGTCGGCAAAGGTTGTGGTGGCTATACTCAAAGAGCAGCCCGCACTGCCGGTGGAGCAGGTGGTCAAGCTCGCTTTGAAACAGATTAAATAAGGTAAAAGATAAAGATGTGAAAAGTGAAGACTTGAAAAATCGGATTTGCTTTATTGCGATGACACGGCAGATTTTTCTATTTTCGGTTATTCGTTTTTCACTTTGACGAATGATGGCTCGTAAGTCTATATACACGGTTTTGTTGCTCATGCTGGCCGTCAGCGCGGTCAGTTATGCCGTAGGTGCGCCTTTCATGCAGGACGACAGGACACGCCGCTCACGCACATCGCAGCCGGCCGATACCGCGGCCGGCCGCCGCGACTCTGTGCCTGAAGGCATAACCGCACAGCCGGTGATTGTGGCCGAAGACGACTCCATACCTGACTCGCTGCTGCATCCGCGCTGGAAGATACAGCGCATAACGCCTGTAACGGAGCAAGACCTGGAGTCTTACCCCGCCGACCTTAACTTCCCTGAGAACATCAAGCAGGAAGTGGTCTACAATGACTCGCTCGACCGTTACTACATCGGTTCGAAGATGGGAGACGGCTATCTGTCGGCTCCGATAGTGATGACGCCCGACGAGTATCGCAAGTGGAGCGAGAAAAAGGAGTTTGACCGCTTTTTCCGCGACAAGAATGACACTCTGGTTAAGCAGGGCGGCAAGGATAAGTTCTCGTTCTCAGACATGCATTTTGACCTCGGACCGGCCGAGAAAATCTTCGGGCCGGGCGGTGTGCGCATAAAGACTCAGGGTACGGCCGAACTGAAGTTCGGAGCCACGCTGAAGAACATCGACAACCCGTCGCTGCCGATACGCAACCGCAAGACCACCACGATGGACTTCGACGAAAAAATAAACCTGAGCGTGAACGGAAAGGTGG
>CALNFG010000155.1 GCA_939792625.1 uncultured Prevotella sp. | reverse complement strand
AGACAGTAGTTCCAGTCTGTTCCTGCGTGAGGCCACGTCAGCTGTATTGCGCTTTGCCTTGCCCATTCGGGTGGCATGATGTATTTTGTCTCGTTCATGTTGAGTTGTCTGTTTCCGGTTACGGGTTTTCAATACAAAGGTAATATAAGTGCCGTGAATTAGCAAATAAATGTGCGGCTTTTTTAGCATGTGCTTGCCATTATGACGCATGGCCGGGCCGCACGCCATACTTTTGCTGATGTGCGTTATGGCGGTATGTGTCGCGATGCGCCATGATGACAGTGTTTTTGCATTGATGTATGTCAATCGGTTTGACGCATGTCAAAATAGATTGGCAAAAAGTGAAATTAAGCCCCGTCAGCGTTACATCGTGCCGTGAATGGTATTACCTTTGCAGCAGAGATAACAGAAAAAAGGATAACAGGATGTGAAGATGCATCCCACATGTAGAACTAAAAAAGAGAAAGGTAAAAAGATTATGAAAAAGATTGTTAACAGGATTTTGGTAAGCAAAAAGTTCAACAAGTATTGTGTGAACGTGTTGAGAATGTACAATTACGGCCGTGTAAACATGCCTGTATAAGGCAAGTTTGAGAAAGAGGGCAGGTGCATAGGCGGCTGAAGCCGTAAGGGGCGTAATCCCCGATGCCGCATCAGGCTTTTGTGCCGTGCCCCGGGTTGAAGACCTTACGCGCGGATATATTAGTCGGACAGGTTTTATGGCGAAAGCCGTAAAATCAGTCCGATTTTTTTGTGTATGAAATGTAAAATAGTTATTTTCGCCGTCATTATGAGCAAGATTAAAATTTTAATATTGTCGTTATGCTCGGTTGCAGTATTATGTTCGTGTGACTTTATGGAGCATAACAAGCCACTCGTCAGGGAGATTGGCAAGGTTGTGGCTGATGAAATAAGGCAGAGCGGGAGTGACGGCGGCGACAGCCGTCATACTGAGCGGTATGCCGGTGAGGATGACGGATTGCTGGTCCAGACAGACAGGAAGGGTACGCCGGCACAGATACTGCGGCGGACGGGCTACACCGTGTCGTACAACAGAGAGACCAAGCTGCCTAACTGGGTGGCGTGGCATCTCACTGATGACCGTACCAAAGGGCCGGCCAAACGTTCAGGTGTAGACTTCACGGCCGATACGGACGTGCCTGCGCCGCGTGCCGAGGATTCTGACTATTACGGCTCGGGTTATGACCGCGGACACATGTGCCCTGCGGCCGACAACAAGTACAGCGTGCAGGCCATGGAGGAGTCGTTTCTATTTACAAACATGTGTCCGCAGAACGGCAACTTAAACCGCGGCGACTGGAACGAAATGGAGATGGCCTGCCGCGGATGGGCCGGCAAGTACGGCGGAGTTTACGTGGTTTGCGGTCCGATATTGTATAAAGGCCGGCACAAGACCATAGGGCGGAATAAGGTGGTAGTGCCCGATGCTTTCTTCAAAGTAGTGTTGCGCACGGGCAAAAATCCTTGTGCGATAGGTTTCATCTACAAGAATGCAGAGGGCAACCGCCCGAAGGGAGACTACGTAAACACGGTGGACGATGTGGAACGCATCACGGGCATCGACTTTTTCCCAACTCTTCCGGATGACGTTGAGCGCAAGGTTGAAGCAAAAGCCGACATACGCGAATGGTAATGTTAACGGTTCTTAATAAGAATAACTCTCCGTCTTTTATCTGCCTGGGGCGCCGTTAACGGCGGAATACTATGTAATATGTTGATATCCAATGATTTATGAGAGGCCGTCTTTTGCGTTGTCAAAGACGGCCTTTTGCGTAGCCAAAGCTTACCTTTCAGGCGGCTAAAGCTTGTCTTTTGCGCCGCCGTAAACCACGCTTTGCGGTGTCATTTCTGCCGGACGCCTTTGCTGTTATGCTATTTTAACGGATAAATGGTTAAATATTCTAAATATGAAAGAGACACTGTCTGTGTACCGCGGAAAAATAATTATCTTTGCACATTATTAAATTAAAAGCTGAAAAGCGTGAAAATAAGAGAAGTGGTTGATGCCCTTGAACGTTTCGCGCCTCTGCCTCTGCAAGAGAGCTTTGATAATGCCGGCTTGCAGGTAGGACTGACAGAGGCGGAAGTATCAGGGGCTTTATTGTGCCTTGACGTTACCGAGGCAGTGGTGGACGAGGCAGTGGCCTTGGGCTGCAATCTTATAGTGAGCCATCATCCGCTGATATTCCGTGCCCTGAAGCACATCACATATTCAGACTACGTGCAGCGCACGGTGGCCAAGGCTCTGAAGAACGACATTACGATAGTGTCGATGCACACCAACATCGACAACGCTCAGGGTGGTGTTAATTATAAGATAGCAGAGAAGATGGGGCTTGAGGGCTGCCGGTTCTTTGCCGAAAAGACTGTCGGTGACATCTGTTGCGGCAGCGGTGTGATAGGCATGCTGCCGGAAGCCGTGGCCGCCGACGATTTTGTGATAATGCTCAGGCGCACGTTCGACGTGGAATGTGTGGAGTGTAACCAGCTGCTCCGCCGGCCGATACAGACCGTTGCCGTGTGCGGCGGTGCAGGCTCGTTCCTTCTGCCCGAAGCCGTGGCTGCAGGAGCCGATGCCTTTGTCACGGGCGAAATGCACTATCACGAGTTCTTCGGCCGCGAACAGGAGATACAGATAGCCGTGATAGGCCATTACCAGAGCGAACAGTTTACCAACGAGATATTCAAGACAATAATAGAGGAGCAGTGTAAGGGCGTGAAGACATATCTGACCAAGACCAACACCAATCCGATAATTTATCTCTGACGTACGACTAACAAGCCGGAGGGCAGGCATAAAGAGAGGATGAAGGGCTTTTTGCAGCCCGCAAAGACAAACCTCACCGCATGCGCGCCTCCAACTAAATAACAATAAAGATATATGGCAAAGAAAGATCCTACAGATTTGTCGGTAGAAGAGCGCCTGAAGACTCTCTACCAGTTGCAAACCACATTGTCGGCCATCGACGAGGAAAGGGCACTGCGCGGCGAGCTGCCGCTTGAGGTGCAGGACCTCGAGGACGAGATAGCCGGACTTACCACCCGCGTGGAGAAAATCAAGAATGACATCAAGGAGTTTGAAGACGCCGTAAGGCAGAAAAAGGCCGAAATCAATGAGGCACAGGCCAGCGTGGATCGGTATAAGTCGCAGCTCAATGACGTGAAGAACAACCGCGAGTATGACACGCTGAGCAAGGAGATAGAGTTCCAGACGCTTGAAATCGAGCTTTGCAACAAGAAGATACGCGAGGCTAACACCAAAGTGGAGGAGAAGAACCATGACCTCCAGGCAACGGAAGAGCAGATAGCCGACCGCCGTCAGGCTCTTGAAGAAAAGAAGAACGAGCTTGACGAGATTCTCGACGAGACACGCGCCGAGGAAGAACGCCTGAAGGAAAAGGCTAAGGAACTTGAGGTGAAGATAGAGCCGCGCCTGCTGACCAGCTTCAAGCGCATACGCAAGAACGCCCGCAACGGTCTCGGCATAGTCTACGTTCAGCGTGACGCCTGCGGCGGATGTTTCAACAAGATACCGCCACAGCGCCAGCTTGACATCAAGATGCACAAGAAAATCATTGTCTGCGAGTATTGCGGACGCATACTCATAGACCCTGAACTGGCCGGCGTAAAGACCGACAAGCCGGTTGAGGAGAAGCAGCCTAAGCGTAAGCGTGCCATACGTAAGCGTGTCATAAAGAAAGACGCTGATGACGACTTCGTACCCGAAGAAAGACTGTCATAGGACATTGTACTAAATATATAAACCATGAAACAGACAAATAACCAAAACGGGAACATCATTGCCATCATTGCAATGATGTTCCTTTACGCCATGGTTGCATTTGTAACCAACCTGGCTGCGCCTATCGGCGTGATATGGAAAAACCAGCCCGAACTCATGGGCAGCAACATGCTCGGCATGATGGGCAACATGATGAACTTCCTTGCTTACTTGTTTAGGGGTATTCCCGCCGGCAAGCTGCTCGTGAAGATTGGCTATAAGAAAACCGCTCTTGCAGCCATTGCCGTGGGTTTTGTCGGAGTGCTTGTGCAGTATCTGTCAGGATTCCCCACAGGTTTGACCGGCTTCTGGGTATATCTGCTCGGAGCGTTCATAAGCGGTTTTTCGGTATGTATGCTCAACACCGTTGTCAACCCTATGCTCAATTTGCTCGGAGGCGGCGGCAACCGCGGCAATCAGCTTAACCTTATCGGCGGCACGTGCAATTCTTTGGCCGGCACACTTACGCCTATGCTCGTAGGCGCTCTCGTCGGGACTGTTTCCAAAGATACGGCCATAAGCGATGTCAATCTTGTGCTTTATATCGCAATGGTGGTGTTTGCCTTTGCATTCATAATACTTTCATTTACTCCAATATCTGACCCTGAAATGGGTAAGACCACGCAAGATACCGTGTTTGAACATAGTCCGTGGGCTTTCCGCCACTGCACCCTCGGCGTTATAGGAATATTTGTCTATGTGGGTATCGAGATTGGTATTCCCGGCACACTCAACTTCTATATTTCCGATGCGACAGACAATGGAGCCGGAGTGTTGGGCGACGCTGCGGCGATAGGCGGATTTGTGGCCGGAACATATTGGCTGCTCATGCTTGTAGGGCGCTTTATAGCAGGCTTTATAGCCGACAAGGTGTCAAGCCGCGTCATGATGATAACCGTATCGACGGCTGCCATATTGCTCATCCTCATATCCATGTTCTCGTCGAAAGACACAACCACGTCGATGCCGGTGTTCACAGGCTCGTCGTTCGCAATGGTGACCGTGCCGGTCAGCGCACTGCTGCTTGTGCTTTGCGGACTCTGCACATCGGTTATGTGGGCAAGTATATTCAATCTTGCCACTGAAGGTCTTGGCAAATACACGGCTGCTGCTTCCGGTATATTCATGATGATGGTTGTAGGCGGAGGAGTGTTGCCCCTTATCCAGAACTATATAGCCGACCAAGCCGGATACATGATTTCATACATCGTTCCGCTTATCGCCCTGGCATATCTGTTGTTCTATGCCCTTTGGGGATGCAAGAATGTGAACAAAGACATACCGGTAGATTGATGCTGTAAGCCGGCGTTGCTTGGCATAAAATATTCCCCTTGCGCTCTTTTGTTAAACCGATAAATGGCGCAAGGGGAATGTTTTGTTTCAAGATTATTTCAGCAGAGAGGTTATCCAGTGTAAGATTTTGCTTGTAAATGTTTCTGTTCTTGCTCTTTTATTATCTCCGAACAGAGTTTTAATCAAATCTTTCTTGTTTACTTTATT
>CALNFG010000154.1 GCA_939792625.1 uncultured Prevotella sp. | reverse complement strand
GATAAGGTAATGCCGAAATCCACTTTCGTAAATAATGCTTCGAATAAAGAAATTAGATAAGTTCATAGCCAAACAGTTCGGTCTGCTTTTCATAGGAACATTTTTCATCTGCCAGTTTGTGCTGATGATGCAGTTCTTATGGAAATATGTTGACGAACTTATAGGCAAGGGCCTGACTATGGACGTACTTGCACAGTTCTTCTGGTATATGAGTCTGATGCTTGTGCCTCAAGCCCTGCCTCTGGCCATTCTGCTGTCTTCGCTGATTGCTTTCGGCAATCTTGGTGAGAGTAGTGAGCTTACGGCAATTAAAGCGGCCGGAATATCACTGATGCAGGCTTTCAGATCTCTTATAGTGATAGTGGCGTTGATATGTCTCGGTTCGTTTTACTTTCAGAATGTCATAGGTCCTAATGCCAATATGTCGTTCTCGCGCCTGTTGCTGTCAATGAAGCAGAAAAGTCCGGAACTGGAGATACCGGAAGGTGTCTTTTATGACGGAATACCCGGATGTAACCTGTATGTGCAGAAAAAAGACCTTACTACAGGCATGCTTTACGGAGTGATGATATATAAGATGACCAACAGCTATGAAGACGCTGCCATAATATTGGCCGATTCAGGCATGCTGCAGTCAACGGCGGAAAAGAAACACTTGCTGCTTACACTGTACAGCGGTGAGTGGTTTGAGAACATGAAGTCTCAGCAGATGGCGAGAGGGGCGGGTGTGCCTTACCGCAGGGAAACATTTGCGAAAAAGAAAATAGTGCTTGACTTTGACTCTGACTTTAATGTGGCGGATGCCAGTGCTTTGTCGAACAACGCCAGAGGAAAGAGCTTGAGACAAATAAATCTTGATGTGGATTCGCTCAGTCATGTTTATGACAGTGTAGGACATGTATTTTACAATGACGCAAAGAGACTGTATTATGTCAGTGAGTCAATAAACAAGGCCGATTCGATGCGCGCTCTGAAAATGGCGTCAACGCGTACATACAGTTTTGATTCGATATATAACAGGCTGGCTGCAGATAAGAAACTTGATGCGATAAACAGAGCTTTGGGGCGTGTGCGCAGTGAGATGAATGATCTGGACTTCAAAGGCATGCTGACAGCCGATGGTGACAGACTGATAAGACAGCACAAGATTGAGGCTATTAATAAATTCTCAGTGGCATTACAGTGTTTGCTGTTCTTCTTTATCGGGGCTCCGCTTGGGGCAATTATAAGGAAAGGCGGTCTCGGAGTGCCGGTCATTATATCGGTCTTGGTGTTTATCGTATTCTTTATTTTCGACAACTCCGGTTACCGTATGGCTCGTGGAGGCATGTGGACGATATGGTTCGGTAAGGGTATTGCCCTGGCCGTGCTTACGCCGTTGGCGGTTTTCTTTACGTATAAGGCAAACAACGATTCTGTAGTGTTTAACATGGACTTTTACCGCAATTTCTTTATGAAACTGCTCGGTCTGCGTATGAAACGTTCTATTTACAGGAAAGATGTCATAATAAACGATCCGCAATATGCGGCAGATGCAGAGGAACTTGTGCGTATAAACGCGGACATAACCGCGTATGCGCATGAAAACAACCTGCTGATAGCACCAAATCCGATAAAGGTTTTCTTTAAATACAGTCCGGACCATACAATTGAAGGCATAAGTGAACGCATGGAAGCTGTGATAGAGGATTTGTCTAACACGAAAGACAAGCTTATTTTGTCACGTCTGAATGATTATCCTTTTATGACGGTAAGAGCCCACACTCGTCCTTTTGAACATAAATGGCTGAATGTCGTCGCAGCGATAATTGTTCCTGTGGGGGCGTTCCTTTATCTGAGAATGTGGCGATTCAGGTTGCGTCTGCTTCGCGACTTGCGTGCGATAAAGCAGGCCAATGACGCGATAATTGAACGAATTGGAGAAATGAGACAACTTGGCAAATAATATTGCCGTCATATATTTATATATTTTTTAAGGTGAATTTATATTATGGGGAACTTAAAAATCAATACAGTCGAAGAAGCTATTGCTGACTTCAAGGAAGGAAAATTTGTCATTGTTGTTGATGACGAAGACCGCGAAAATGAGGGGGATCTTATAATTGCCGCAGAAAAAATAACGGCAGACAAGGTGAACTTTATGCTGAAGCATGCACGTGGCGTGTTGTGCGCTCCGATAACATTAAGCCGGTGTGACGAGTTGGACCTGCCTCGTCAGGTTGAAGAAAATACATCCATGCTCGGAACTCCTTTCACCGTAACCATAGACAAACTGGAGGGCTGCTCAACCGGTGTTTCAGCTCGTGACAGGGCAGAGACAATAAAGGCTTTGGCTGATCCGAAGTCAACTCCACAGACTTTCGGCCGTCCCGGACATGTAAATCCACTTTATGCTCAAGACAATGGCGTGTTGAGGCGGAGCGGACATACAGAAGCAGCCATTGACCTGTGTAAAATGTCAGGATTGTATCCGGCCGGCGCTTTGATGGAGATTATGAATGATGACGGTACGATGGCAAGACTTCCGGAACTGCTTGAATTTGCTGCAAAATATGACATGAAGGTGATAAGCATAAAGGATATGATAGCCTATCGGCTGCAGAGGGAATCGCTTATAAGTGTAGGACAGACTGTTGATATGCCTACAGAATACGGCCATTTCAAGCTTGTGCCTTTCCGTCAGACAAGCAGCGGTCTTGAACACATGGCTTTGATAAAAGGTGAGTGGAAGGAAGATGAGCCGATATTGGTGCGAGTACATTCTTCATGTGCAACAGGTGACATTTTCGGCAGCAAGCGTTGTGACTGCGGCCAGCAGCTGCATAAGGCCATGCAGATGATAGAACAGGAAGGGAAAGGCGTGCTTATATATATGCAGCAGGAAGGCCGCGGCATAGGCTTGATGAACAAGATTGAGGCTTATAAGTTGCAGGAGGAGGGTTATGATACTGTAGATGCAAATGTGCATCTTGGTTTCAAGCCGGATGAACGCGATTATGGATGTGGTGCGCAGATGCTGCGTCATCTTGGTGTGCATAAAATGAGACTTATGACAAACAATCCTACAAAAAGAGTCGGGCTTGAGGCTTACGGACTGGAGATAGTTGAAAATGTACCTATTGAAATACGGCCTAACGAATATGATTATAAGTATCTGAAAACAAAGAAAGACCGTATGGGGCATACATTACATCTTTAATAAAATAATGTAACAGTTTTTTCAAGGATATAGTGTTTTTTGATTTTGAAACAAAAATATCATTTATATTATTTCTGTAAAACGAATAATTTATTTAATTTTGCAAAGACAAACATTATAATTTATGGCACAATTATCAGACCGTCTTAATCGTTTGGCTCCATCGGCCACTCTTGCCATGTCACAGAAAAGCGCCGAAATGAAGGCTCAGGGCATAGATGTTATTAATATGAGTGTCGGCGAGCCCGATTTTAATACTCCTGATCATATTAAAAATGCAGCAAAACAAGCCATCGATGATAATTTCTCAAGATATTCTCCTGTTCCCGGATACATTGATTTGCGTGAAGCTATTGTCGCAAAACTGAAAAAAGAAAACGGACTGGATTATAGTGTCAGTGAGGTGCTTGTTTCCAATGGCGCCAAGCAGAGTGTCTGCAATACGCTGATGGCATTGGTTAATGACGGTGATGAGGTAATTATTCCGGCTCCTTATTGGGTTAGTTATCCGCAGATGACCAAACTTGCCGGCGGTGTGCCTGTTGTTGTAAATGCTGATTTTGACCAGAATTTTAAAATCACGCCACAACAGCTTGAGGACGCCATAACACCGAAGACAAAACTGCTTATTCTTTGTTCACCGAGCAATCCTACCGGTAGTGTCTATTCGGAAAAAGAACTTGAGGCTTTGTCTGAAGTTATCAAACGCCATGAAGATGTCTTTGTTTTGGCCGATGAAATATATGAACACATTAATTATATAGGCCGTCATAACAGCATGGCCCAGATTCCGGGCATGAAAGAGCGCACGATTGTCGTCAACGGCGTATCAAAGGCGTATGCCATGACAGGGTGGCGTATAGGCTATATTGCAGCTCCTGAGTGGATAGTGAAGGGGTGTAACAAACTGCAGGGACAGTACACCAGCGGTCCGTGTTCGATAAGTCAGAAAGCTGCTGTCACAGCATATACGGCATCACAGGAATGTGTGGAAGAAATGCGTAAGGCTTTTGAGCGTCGCCGCAACCTGATAGTCAGTCTTGCAAGAGATGTTCCCGGACTTGATGTTAATGTTCCCGAAGGTGCGTTTTATCTCTTCCCAAAGTGTAACAGCTTCTTCGGTAAGACAGACGGAACGCGGACAATAAACAATTCAACAGATTTTGCTTTATATCTATTGGAAGTGGGTCGTGTGGCCACAGTTGCGGGAGATGCGTTCGGCGACCCCGAATGTTTCCGTATGAGCTATGCCACAAGCGATGACAACATACGTAAGGCTATGGCGAGAATCAAGGAAGCAGTAGCGCGGCTGAAATAGCATTTGACTTGAACATTTGAAAAGATACAATTAAAGATATTGATAAAAGTTAAAAATGATGTTAAAAACTCTTTGATAAGTGCTTTTGTTACCTACTTAATTGTTATCTTTGTGTGCTTGTTTATGCGTAAGCAGCCTTTTATAGAAGAAAACGATACTGCTTATTAACATTAAATCGAAACTTTATAACTTAATAATTAACTAACTAACAAAATTAAATTAAAATTATGGCAACTACACAAAAAGCAGCAAGCCCGAAAAAAAGCCAGGGCTTCCAAGGTATCAGAGCAGCGATTTGGGTTATCGTTGTATGTCTCATCATTGCGATTTGCATATACAAATTCCTGCTCGGCAATCCTTCTAACTTCGCAGGTAACGATCCCGCCGGTCATCCGACAAACCTGCTCGGTACAATCTATAAAGGTGGTATCATCGTGCCTATCATTCAGACACTCTTGCTTACCGTTATCGCTCTGAGTATCGAGCGCTGGCTTGCTCTCCGCACCGCTTTCGGTAAAGGTTCTTTGGCAAAATTCGTTGCAAATATCAAGGCTGCCGTTGCAAAAGGTGACTTCAATGCAGCTCAGTCAATTTGCGACAAGCAGAAAGGTTCTGTGGCAAATGTTGTTTCGGCTTCTATCCGTGCTTACAAAGAAATGGAAACTGCAACAGGTCTGAAGAAAGCTCAGAAAGTGGCTAAGATACAGCAGGCTCACGAGGAAGCAACTCAGCTTGAAATGCCTACCTTGCAGATGAACCTCCCGATTCTTGCAACTATCGTAACGCTTGGTACACTTA
>CALNFG010000153.1 GCA_939792625.1 uncultured Prevotella sp. | reverse complement strand
CTTGCCGCGCTGCCTCCTTCGCGTGACGATTGACAGATGTTTCATTTGCCGTTTGTAACCGTTTTGAATGATAAAATTATTTTATTCAAAAACAAATATGAGCATATCCAATCTTTTCAAAATAGCATTGCGTGCCATAGCTGCCAATAAACTGCGCTCGTTCCTTACAATGCTTGGTATCATAATAGGTGTGGCTTCTGTCATAACGATGCTTGCCATCGGACAAGGCAGTAAGCGCAGCATACAGAAACAAATCTCGGAGATGGGGTCAAACATGATTATGATAATGCCCGGTCAGGACATGCGTGGCGGTGTGCGCAGAGATGCTTCCGAGATGGAGACTTTGAAGCTTTCTGACTATGAGGCTTTGGCCGAACAATGCCGGTATATAAGCGCGATAAGTCCTGTGGTGAACAGTTCAGGACAGTTTATCAACGGCAATAATAACACTCCGTCAACAATTTACGGGGTCAATGGTGATTACTTAAAGATTCGTCAGCTGTCTGTAGAAGATGGAGAGATGTTCACCGAAGAGGATATAAAGTCAAGTGCGAAAGTATGTGTTGTAGGTAAAACTGTGGTTGATAACCTTTTTCCTGACGGTTCAGAACCGGTTGGAAAGACTATAAGATTCAACAGCATTCCGTTCCGCATCGTAGGAGTGTTGAAAAGTAAGGGCTACAACTCTATGGGCATGGACCAAGACGACCTCGTGCTTGCACCGTATTCGTCGGTGATGAAACGTATCCTTGCCGTCACATATCTGCAGAGCATCAACTGCTCAGCACTGACGGAGGACCTTACCGACAAGGCCACAGAAGAGATATCTGGCATACTGCGGGCACAGCATAAACTGAAAGCCGCTACTGAAGACAGCGAGGGTGATGAGGATGACTTCAACATACGGTCACAAGAAGAGTTGGCAAGCATGATGAACTCAACGACAGACATGATGACAATACTTCTGGCCTGCATAGCCGGCATATCACTCGTGGTAGGTGGAATAGGTATTATGAATATAATGTATGTAAGCGTGACCGAACGCACACGGGAGATAGGTTTGCGCATGAGTGTTGGAGCGAGGGGAATAGACATACTGAGTCAGTTCCTTATAGAGTCGGTTCTGTTGAGTGTGACGGGAGGTATCATCGGGGTAATAGTCGGAGTCGGGGCAACATACGGTGTGAACATATTTGCCAGATGGCCTGTTTTCATACAGCCGTGGAGTGTCTTGCTGAGTTTCTTTGTATGTACGGCCACTGGAGTGTTCTTCGGATGGTATCCTGCCAAGAAAGCGGCCATGCTCGATCCAATTGAAGCTATAAGGTACGAGTAGGATTCATAACTGCTTTATGTTGTTCGTTGTCAGATTATTTGATATATGAGTAAAAAGACGTTTAATACTGTTCTGTTTCACGTGGTTTGCTGGCTGCTTGTGGCTTTGCCGGCTGTCGTATTCGTGCCGGAACACATCCGGCAGACCACAGCAATGTATTTCATACGTCTGTGTCTGCCATTGTTCCTGTGTGCTGTTTTTTACATAAATTATTTGTGGCTTGTGCCCGGTTACGTTGTCACCAGACGCATAAATGTCTATATTTGCATAAATGTCGTAGTCGTGGCATCGTTGGCTTTCGGCTTTGACCGTCTCATGGACATAATGCATAACATGGAGGCTGTGGCCGGATGGGGGGCACCTCCACCGCGCAACCATGCTCCTGGCGCAATGATGCTGCTGTACGACTTTCTGCGGAAAGTATTTCCTTTCTTTCTGTCAGCCGCCTTAGGCACATCGTTACGACTGGCACAAAGGTGGCATGAAGCGGAGGCAGCCCGTCGTGAGATGGAAATACAGAAAACCGAAGCCGAGCTGAACAACCTGCGCAACCAGATAAATCCGCATTTTCTTCTTAACACGCTGAATAACATATATGCCCTGATATCTTTCGACACGGACAAAGCGCAAAAAGCCGTGCTGTCTCTGAGCGAAATGCTTCGGCAAATGCTGTACGAGGGCAAGAACAATGCGGTAAGTCTGAAAAACGAGGCTGCTTTCATAGGTAATTACGTCGAGCTTATGAAGTTGCGGCTTAGTCGCAGTGTTAAAGTGGATTTCAACGTGAGAATCCCCGATGATGTCAACGTCGTGGTGGCACCGTTTATTTTTATTTCTCTGGTAGAGAATGCTTTTAAACACGGAGTGAGTACAACACGGCCAAGTTTTGTGTCTATAACAATAGAGGCCGATAGCGAGAAAATAACTTGCTACATAGAGAACAGCAACTTTCCCAAAAACAGTTCGGACAAAAGCGGTCACGGCATAGGACTTGAACAGGTTGCCAGACGTCTCGAACTGGCGTATCCCGGAAAGTTTGAGTGGCTAAAGGGTACTGACGAGAAGAACAATGTATATTACTCTAAAATAACATTATATGATACTCAACTGTGCGATAATAGATGATGAGCCTCTGGCAGCCGAATTGCTTGCCAGTTATGTTCAAAAGACGCCTGAACTTAATCTCACAGGCGTGTATGAGAGTGCAGTCACGGCAATGAAGGAGCTGAGAAACAATCCCGTGGACATATTGTTTTTGGACATACAGATGCCCGAACTCAGCGGACTTGAGTTTGCCAATCTGTTGCCAAAAGACACGAAGATTATTTTTACGACGGCTTTTGACCGCTATGCGATAGAAGGATATAAGGTCAATGCCGTCGACTATCTGCTGAAACCGATAAGTTATGACAGTTTTCTGATGTCGGTCAACAAGGTTGTTGGCTGGTTTAGCGAAAAGAGACGGATGGAAACTATGTCACGCGACAGGTTTGTGTACGTAAAGAGTGAATACAAGCTGTTGCGTGTTGATTTTGACGATATAGTTTATGTAGAAGGTGTCAAGGACTATGTCAAAATATATTTTGCAGACAAGCGTAAGCCGATAATGTCGCTCATGAACATGAAAAAGATAGAAGATTATCTGCCGCATGATCAGTTCATGCGTGTTCACCGTTCCTTCATTGTGAACATGGCAAAGGTGGAAATGATAGACAGAGGACGCATGGTGATAGGTGACACGTTTATTCCTGTGTCGGAAAGCTATAAGGAGCAAGTACAGGAATACATAGACGAACACTGTTTCTGACACATGTCATGATGCCGGTAATTAACGTATTTGCATGTGTGCAGGCAGATGAAAGGGGAATATCATCGGGGCATGAACATGCCAGAAGTGAAGGCTTGTTTATGAGACGTTTTTCCATTGTTTCGTAAAAGCTTATCTTTTGCGTTGTAAAAGGTTACCTTTGGGCTTCTAAAAGACGGTCTTTAGCATTGCAAAAGATAAGCTTTTGCAATGCTAAAGGTAAACCTTTGATTATCAAATGGTTATATGCTGCCCGTTATGTCTTCGGGGGTGTGCGCGAAAATTGTGCCTCCGTTGGCAACAAGAAAATCTTTGTCTCTGAATCCCCACAAAACGCTGATGCACGGAATACCGCAGTTTCTGGCCGTGGCAATGTCCACTTCGCTGTCGCCCACATATACAGTAGTCCGGCTGTCGGCCTCAAGTCGGCTCATTGCTTCAAGGACTGTGTCGGGTGCCGGTTTTTTGCGTATCTTCTCACTCTCGCCGATAGCCACTTCTATATATTGGTTGAAAAATGTTTTGCAGAGGCTTTCGGTAGCCTTGCAGTATTTATTGCTCACTACGGCCAGCTTCTTGCCTCGATGTTTTAAATTGTCAAGCATGCCGATAATACCGGGATAAGGACGCGTCGTGTCAAGGCTGTGTTTCAGATAATACGACATAAATTCTGAATAAACGTTGTCATATTCAGGATTGTCCTTGCCATCGGGAATGGCGCGTTCGATGAGTTTCTTTATGCCATTGCCAACCATCAGCCGTACTTCATCTTTGGTATGTTCAGTAAAGCCGAAAATCCTCATTGTGTGATTTATACTTGCCGTAAGGTCATCGAGCGTGTAAAGCAGAGTACCGTCAAGGTCAAATATATAAGTGTCAAAATCTTTCATCACCATCGTTATATTGAAAACGGTGCAAAAATAATATTTTATGACGAACGTACAAAAGAATATTATATTAAAGTTGATGGAGAAGTTAGCGTATGTAATGCGTGATTACTTTAGTTACTTTAACTACTTTTTTATCATTTTATTTGCTTTGTTATGATTTAAATAGTATTTTTGTAAACGAAAAAACAAATTAGAGAAAATCTATAAACATTCAAAAAACTAAAAAATTAAGAAAATGGCTAAAGTTGTAACGTTAGGCGAAATCATGCTTCGCCTTTCTTCTCCGGGTCAGAAGAGATTTGTTCAAAGTGATACTTTCGATGTAGTCTATGGTGGTGGTGAGGCCAATGTTGCCGTTAGTGTAGCCAATTACGGTCATGAAGCATATTTTGTAACCAAGTTGCCCAAACACGAGATAGGACAGTGTGCCCTCAACGCACTGCGCCGTTACGGTGTTAACACTGAGTTTATTGCCCGTGGCGGCGACAGGCTTGGCATCTATTATCTTGAGAGTGGAGCAAGCATGCGCCCGTCAAAGGTAATATATGACCGTGCGCACAGTTCAATAGCAGAGGCTGATCCGTCAGATTTTGATTTCGATAAGATTATGGAAGGCGCACAGTGGTTTCACTGGAGCGGTATAACTCCGGCTATCAGTGACAAGGCTGCAGAACTTACCCGCCTTGCATGTGAGGCCGCAAAGCGTCATGGTGTGACTGTGAGTGTAGACCTTAATTTCCGTAAGAAATTGTGGACTTCAGAGAAAGCTCAGAGCATAATGAAGCCTCTCATGAAATATGTTGATGTCTGCATAGGCAACGAGGAAGACGCACAGCTGTGTCTCGGCTTCAAGCCCGATGCCGATGTAGAGGGCGGCAAGACTGATGCCGAAGGATACTATGGCATATTCAAGGGCATGATGGAGACGTTCGGCTTCAAGTATGTTGTGTCTACACTGCGCGAATCGCTGTCTGCAAGTCACAATGGATGGAAAGCCCTTATCTATAACGGCAAGGATTTCTATCAGAGCAAGCATTATGACATCATGCCTATAATTGACCGTGTAGGCGGTGGTGACTCGTTTGCAGGCGGATTGATTCATGGCCTGTTGACATATCCGGATAATCAGGGTAAGGCTCTTGAATTTGCAGTGGCAGCTTCCGCTTTGAAGCATACCATACCCGGAGACTTTAACCTTATGTCAGCTGACGAGGTTGAAAATCTTGCAGGCGGTGATGCTTCAGGACGTGTACAACGTTGATGAAGAAGGCTGGTTATGAAAAAAATT
>CALNFG010000152.1 GCA_939792625.1 uncultured Prevotella sp. | reverse complement strand
CGTGCGAAGCTGTCGGGGTCGTCGCCGTCGGGCAGCAGCAGCACCTTTACGTTCATCCCCTCGGCCAGCAGCATGTCTATGCCGCGCATCGAGGCATGTATGCCGGCCGCGTCGCCGTCGTAAAGCACGGTGATGTTGTCGGTGAAGCGGTGGATCAGCCTGATTTGCCCTGCGGTGAGCGACGTGCCCGACGACGCCACGACGTTCTCCACGCCGCTCTGGTGCATCGACGTCACGTCGATGTATCCCTCCACCAGATAGCATCTGTCGTTCTTCGTTATGGCGTGCTTGGCCTGATAGATGCCGTACAGCTCGTTGCTCTTGTGATAGATGAGCGATTCGGGCGAGTTGACATACTTGGCAGCCTTCTTGTCATTGCCCAGAATGCGTCCGCCGAAAGCCACCACGCGCCCCGTGACGGTATGCACGGGGAAGATAACGCGCCCGGCATAGCGGTCTTGCAGTGTGCCGTCTTCCTTGCGGTAACACAGGCCCGTGTCGACAAGGAACTTTTCCTTGAAGCCTTTCGACAGGGCCGTGCGTGCAAGGGCATCGCGCCCGGGCATGGCGTAGCCCAGCTGGAAGCGGGCTATGGTGTCGTCGCGGAAACCGCGCGAGCGGAAATATCCCATGCCTATGGCCCGGCCCTTTTCGGTGTTGAGCAGATTGTCCCGGAAATAGCGCAGCGCCCAGTCGTTCATGATGAAGAGGCTCTCGCGTTCGCTCTCTTCACGCTTCTGCTCGTCGGTCAGCTCGCGTTCGTGTATCTCTATGTTGTATCTCTTCGCCAGCCAGCGCAGCGCCTCGGGGTAGGTCATCTGCTCGTGTTCCATGATGAAGCCCACGGCGTTGCCACCCTTGCCGCAGGAGAAGCAGTGGCAGTAGCCCTTTGAGGGCGAGACGACAAACGAGGGAGTCTTCTCGTTGTGAAACGGGCACAGCCCTTTATAGTTCACCCCGGCCTTGCGCAGGGTGACAAATTCAGACACGACGTCAACGATGTCTGCCGCGTCCATTATCTTGTCTATTGTCGCTTTGTCTATCATTTCGTTAAGTTAAGGTATCGGTCGCCGTCTGCCCGACATCCAATCATGTCGTTCTTGCGTAACCAACGATTATCGCCCGGGCTGGGAAACCACGGTAGTGTGCAAATGCGCGGAATGCCGGCAATGTCTAAAATAATCAGTGTCCCTTTTTGTTTTCGTGTGTTCTGTCTTTTTCTTGAATTGCAAAGATAGTGCAATTTATGCGGAATTCAAAATAAAAGGATGCGAAAAATAATGTTTTTGCCTGGCTTTTAAGTCTGGATATTACATGTCTGCCGGCATGTCTCTATGAATCATAATGTAAGAAAAAACGGCCTGCCGGCGACAAAGCGTCACATGAGACAGACGCGCCGTAAATGACAAAACAGAACGGCCGGCTGATGTCTCGGCCTTTTCATGCCGCTCGTAAATGCTGTCTCTGCCTTGCGAACGTGTGTACGGTTTAAGATAGTCTGTGGCATTCGTGCCGTTAAAGGCCGCCGGAAGGCATTTAAAAGCTTACCTTTGCGAGGCTTGAAGACGGTCTTTGGCACAGCTAAAGGTTATCTTTTGAATAACTGAAAAATGTCTTTTGTTGCACACAGCGTTATCGTGTGTTGCTAATGAGTTGGTATTCAACTTTTTATGTCTGCACACTTTCCCTTGCGAATTTTTCCGGCGTGGCATTTGTTTTTGAAAATAACGCAATATGAGAGCTTTATCTGAAAGCAGAATGTAAGCAGAAACGGCAAATCGTAAAAACGGATGCTGCCGCCGTCGCAATTGTCGCAGGTATGCACCCGTTTAACGCCTTACTACATTTCTTAACCCTTAAATCTCAATTATCTTGTTCTTTTTCCGTACATTTGCAGTCCGCTTATGTCCCTATGTGGTAAACAGACGGGCAGGAGCGCAAGTTTTTAATCAATAATAAAGAATCAAGACATGAGCAAATCATTCATTGCCCTGTGCATGGCGGGCCTGCTTGCGGGGCTGTCGTCATGTGGCACAAAACGCAACGCCACGGCGTCAATCGACGCTCTCAACGGCGAATGGAGGATAGTAACCGTAGACGGACAGGCCGTGAAGCCTGCGGCCGGCGAGAAAGAGGCCTTCATCGGCTTTGATGTCAGGGAGATGCGCATCTATGGCAACACGGGATGCAACAATCTGCTCGGCGGCCTGCAGGCCGACGCGGGCAGGGGTACGATATCATTCGCCCAGGCCGGCAGCACACGGATGATGTGTGCCGACATGACAACCGAGGAGAGGGTGCTTGGCGCCTTCGGAAAGATTGAGAAATATGAAATCACGCCCGACGGACGGATGACGCTGATGACGGCCGGCGGCACGGCCGTGATGACGTTGCAGAAAAGGAAGTAAACGCCGGGGGCTGATTGAGAAGATGTCTGTCCGCGTGTGCGTGTCAGCGGAGCTGAGGCGGCATGTATGACATAAGCGGGTGTGCCGAAGTGGAGTTAACGGGAGTCAGACGTGAGTCAGACGGTCTGCCGACCGTCCGTAGTTAACGGACAATAGTCTGAAAATCAGCAACAAAGCATTTGTCCGTTAACTGCCGTTGACTCCGGCGCGTAGCGACTGACTCCCGTTAACTTCATTTTGACGCATCTCCCCCCCGTGTGTATGGCATAATGCGCCGGCTAGATGAATTTACAGACTTCTTAACTCTTTATAAAACTTCCTTTTTTGTGTTTTTTCTTTTGCCGAAACATAAAAAAGGTGTATTTTTGCATCATGAACTTTACATTAATTAATATACCGCTATGAATCTTAAAATCATCGTACTTGCCAAACAAGTACCGGACACGAGGAATGTGGGCAAAGACGCCATGACCGCCGAAGGCACGGTCAACCGCGCCGCGTTGCCTGCAATCTTCAATCCCGAAGACCTGAACGCCCTTGAGCAGGCGCTGCGCCTGAAAGACCTGAACCCAGGCTCGACCGTGGGCATACTCACCATGGGGCCTCCGCGTGCGGCCGAGATTATACGCCAGGGGCTCTACCGCGGTGCCGACACGGGATGGCTGCTCACCGACCGTCTCTTTGCCGGTGCCGACACGCTTGCCACTTCTTACGCGCTGGCGACGGCCATAAGGCACATCGGCGGTGCCGACATCATCATCGGCGGGCGCCAGGCCATCGACGGCGACACGGCACAGGTGGGGCCGCAGGTGGCGCAGAAGCTGGGCCTGTCGCAGGTTACTTATGCCGAGGAGATACTTAAATGCGAGGACGGCCGGCTGACCATACGCCGCCACATCGACGGCGGCGTGGAGACTGTCGAGGCGCCCATGCCCGTCGTCATAACCGTAAACGGCAGCGCCGCCCCGTGCCGCCCGTGTAACGCCGGGCTGGTGATGAAATACAAGCATGCTACAGTGCCGCTTGAGCGCACGCCGGACATGCCTTACGCCGGTCTGTACGAGACGCGCCCGTATCTGACGCTCAACCAGTGGGCCGTGGCCGACATCGGCGGCGACCCGGAGCAGTGCGGACTGGCCGGCTCGCCCACCAAGGTGAAAGCTGTCAGGAACATCGTTTTCCAGGCGAAGGAAAGCAAGACTCTCACAGACAGCGATGCCGACGTGGAAGGCTTGATAAAAGAATTGCTCGAAGAAAAAATAATCGGATGATAATGAAGTAATGAGAAGTTAAAGAATTTAAAGAAGTCAGAGAAGTTAAAGCCATTACCTTTTTCTGTTTATACCGGAATACGGGAAAATGCGATGTAATGATTTATAATGAATAATTATGGGCAACACCTTTCAAGATTTATTGGCATGGCAGTCCGCACACAGATTTGTATTGGATGTTTACAAGACTACATGTTTATTTCCAAAACATGAACGGTTTGCATTATGTCCCCAGTTTGAAAGAGCGGCTGTTTCAATTGCCGCAAATATCGCCGAGGGGTACAGGAAAATGAGTAAGGCCGACAAACTTCGATTTATGAATATTGCACAAGGAAGTCTTGAAGAGTGCAGGTATTACATAATATTGTCTCATGATTTGGCTTACATAAACGACAATTGTTGCCAAATGCTGAATAACGGCATTGAAAACACCAGCCGATTGTTGAATGCTTACTGTCGTAAAATAAAGGAAAGCACGTTTAACGACAGCATGGAGTGAACAAGCAACTTCAGCAAACGGCTTTAACTTCTTTAACTTCTTTAACTTCTGTAAATTCCAAAGAAAATGAACAACGTATTCGTATATTGTGAGATTGAAGGCACAACCGTTGCCGAGGTATCTCAAGAATTGCTCACAAAGGGCCGCAAGCTTGCCAACCGGCTTGGCGTGGAGCTTCATGCTGTGGTTGCCGGCACGGGCATCAGGGACAAAGTGGAAAGCCAGATACTGCCTTACGGCGTTGACAGGCTGTTCGTGTTCGACGCCGAAGGACTCTTCCCCTATACGTCGGCACCGCATACTTCCATACTGGTGAACCTCTTCAAGGAGGAGAAGCCTCAAATTTGCCTCATGGGTGCCACTGTGATAGGCCGCGATTTGGGCCCGCGCGTGTCGTCGTCGCTCACCAGCGGACTTACCGCAGACTGCACCCGGCTTGAAATCGGAGACTATGACGACAAGAAGGCAGGCAGGCATTATGACAACCTGCTTTACCAGATACGCCCCGCTTTCGGAGGAAACATCGTGGCCACAATCGTCAATCCCGATCACAGACCGCAGATGGCGACCGTGCGCAGCGGCGTCATGCAGAAGGCTCTGTACGACGGACAGGCGGGGAACGAAGTGGTTTATCCCGATGCCGCCAGATATACTGACCCGGCAGACTTCATCGTAAAAGTACTCGACCGCCACGTCGAGGCAGCCAGGCACAACCTGAAAGGCGCTCCGATAGTCGTTGCGGGAGGTTATGGCGTTGGCAGCAAGGAAGGCTTTGACCTGCTGTTCCGGCTCGCGAAAGAACTGCACGGAGAAGTGGGAGCCAGCCGGGCTGCCGTTGATGCAGGCTTTGCCGACCATGACCGACAGATAGGACAGACGGGCGTGACGGTGCATCCCAAAGTGTACATCGCCTGTGGCATATCGGGCCAGATACAGCATATCGCCGGCATGCAGGACTCCGGCATCATCATATCCGTAAACAGCGACCCCGATGCTCCCATAAACAAAATAGCCGACTACGTGATTGTAGGCACGGTAGAGGACGTCGTGCCGAAGCTCATCAAGTATTACAAGCAGAACAGTAAGTAAATAAAGAAGTTAGAGAAGTTAAAGAAGTTAGAGAAGTTAAAGAAGTTAGAGAAGTTAAA